>JAQVSV010000001.1 GCA_028700325.1 Elusimicrobiaceae bacterium
TATAGATAAGGATATAGACAACCTGCGCCGGGTCAAGCTCGAACTGCCCAATGGCGGCACGATTATCATCCAGGAGGCGGAATCGCTCTGCGCCATTGATGTGAACACCGGCAAGTTTACCGGCAACAAATCGCAGGAGGAAACGGTCACGCAGACCAATATCGAAGCGGCGGCGGAAGTGGCTCACCAGCTGCGGCTGCGCAATATCGGCGGCATAATAGTGATTGATTTTATTGACATGAAAAAAGCCTCCAACCGCAACAAAGTGGTTGAAGCGCTGACGCGCGCGGTCAAGCGCGACCGGGCGAAAATCCGCATTCTGCCGATCACCCGGCTGGGGCTGGTGGAAATGACGCGCGAACGCAAACGCGAAAGCACGGGAAGCCTGCTTACAGAGGAATGTCCCGAGTGCCACGGTTCCGGGCGCGTGCTTTCTTCGGAGAGCATGCGCATAAAAATACAGCGCGAGATCCGCAATCTTACGCTGGGCCGGCCGGGCGGGAACATGCGGCTGGTTCTGCATCCGATGCTGGCCGAAACGATGCGTTCCCGGCAGGAGCAGATCGAGCGGAACGTGCACCGCGGCATAAAGATCCAGTCGGATCCGCAATTGACATGGGAAGATTACCGGATAGTGCTGGAGTAACACACTGGAGAGTAGTGAAGATGAAAAGACTCATTTCCGTTGCTGTGTCATTTATGTGCGTTCTGGCGGGGCTGGCCGGTCCGGCCCCGGCCAGAACGGTCAGGGACAAGATCCAGTTCGCGGTGGCCGGGAAATACGCCGGCAGCGTGGACACTCTGGAGATTGACGGCAACCTCCATGTACAGGCCAAAACCGTATGCCAGCTGCTTAAGGGCACGGTTTACTGGAACGCCAGGTCCGGCGGGCTCAGCTGCCGGATAAAACGGGTTGCGGCGGTTTTCAAAACCGGCAGCCGGGAGGTGCGCGTTGACGGCAGGGATTACGAGATGTCGTCGGCGCTGCGCGTGTCGGACGGCATACCTTACCTGCCGATTGATTTCATCACCGGCGACACTTTCGGCCCGGCGATCGAGCGGGAGATATCCTATAACGAAACGGCGCATTCGCTGGACGTGGAAAAACCCTATAACGTCAGCCAGGTGGATTATTTCTCGTACGGCACTTCGATGCGCCTGAGTTTTGATCTTAAGGGTGTCGAGAAATTTTCCGCCGTGGAGAAGGGGCCCCGGCATGTGCAGATTGTAATTGCCGACGCGCTTGCGCAGCTGGAGGAGAAGGTTCGCCTCAACGACGAGTTCGTGCAGAGCGTGGCGGTCAGCGGTTCCAACGGCAATGTGCAGATTGACATTTACCTGTCCGAGAACGATGATGTCTGGAAAGCTGGCCGCGAGCAGGATACGCTGGTGATCGAGGTGTCGAAGAAAACCGGTGACGAGCGTGAGGAGGATGCTGGCGGGCGGACGGAAGCCACGGTTCGCGGCATAAGCGACAGCGGGGAGGATTACGGCGTCGCGGTTGTTTCGGAAGACACGCTCCAGATTCCCGACATTATTTCGCCCGACCGCGCCGGGCGCAGGAGAATCGTCATAGATCCGGGCCACGGCGGCAAGGATCCCGGCGGGCGCAAGCGGTACGGCCTGCCGGAGAAATCGCTCAATCTGCGTGTCGCCAAGGAGCTGGCCCAGCTGTTGGCGGACGACGGCGGTTACGACATTCTGGTGACCCGCACCTCCGATTATTACATTTCGCTGCCGCAGCGCTGCGATATGGCCAACGAGTTCAAGGCCGATCTGTTTGTTTCGCTTCACGCCAACGCCAATTCCAACAGGCGCGAGAAAGGGTTCGAGGTTTATTTCATGTCGGAGAACGCGTCCGATCCTCTGGCGGCGGCGGTTGCCGCGAAGGAAAACTCCGTTCTGCGGCCGGACGAAAAAATGCCGCTCGAAGATCCCGCCGAAATGCTTTTGCATTCAATGGCGCGCAATGAGTACATGAACGAGGGCGCGCGGCTGTCGGGCATGATAGTAAAAAGGCTCGGAATCCGTACGCCGCTCAAGAACCGCGGCGTGAAGCAGGCCGCTTTTTATGTGCTGCGCGGGACCTACGCGCCGGCGGTGCTGGTCGAGACCGGGTTCATGTCAAATGCCGACGACTGCAAGCAGCTCAACAATCCGAAAGTGATCAAAAAAATCGCCAGAGGCATTTACGAAGGCATTGATGACTACGCAAAAGCGAACGGCTGGAAATAATCCGCGCCTGCGCCGCCTGCTGCTGTCGTTTGCCGGCGCGGCGGTTCTGGCGGGCGGGTACTATTTGCTGGTGAGACAGCTGGCGTACCGCATGACCTATCATTTCGATACCGTCATAAAAACCACGCCCGACACAATCGGTCTGCGCTATTCCCCCGTGGAACTCGATTTCAAAGGCCGTCATGTTTCCGGCTGGTATCTGCCGGCCGCGCGGGCCGACGGGCCGACGGTGCTTTACTGTCACGGCAACGCCGGCAACATTTCAGGCGAATTGCGGCTTTGCAAGGCGCGCCTGCTGCATGACATGGGGCTGGGCGTGCTGATGTTTGATTACGGCGGGTTCGGGCAGAGCCGGGGCAAAGCGTCGGAAGCGGGGCTTCGCGCCGACGCGCGCGCCATGTATTACCGGCTGGCGGGCATGGGTATTGAGCCGGGCCGGATCATACTGTACGGCGAATCGCTCGGCACGGCGGTCGCCTGCGCGCTGGCTACGGAAGTGAATGCGGCGGCGCTGATACTGGAAAGCCCGTTCACTTCGCTGGCGGATATGGGCAGGGCAACGCTGCCGTGGCTTCCCGCAGGGCCGGTGCTGGGCGATTCTTACGCGACGCTCAGGCGTATAGCCGAGATAAAAATGCCGCTTCTGATTTTCCACAGCCGCGAGGACGAAGTCGTTCCTTTCAGTCAGGCGCGGCGCAATTATGAGGCCGCGCGCGAGCCTAAAACTTTTATCGAGCTGTCCGGCGGCCACTCGGACGGGTTCAGGAGTTCCGGCCCGGTTTACACTGCCGGGCTTAAGCGGTTCCTGCTTGAGCGGCTTGGGTTTGACGCCGCTGCCGGGCGGTATGTCCGGGCGCGGGATCCGGGCGTGAAAATAGAGCGCACGGCCGGCGTGAAGCTGAATTTGAAGGATTTGAAAAACAGGGGTTGACTTTAGTGTTTGCGGGTGTATACTAGGGGTGAGGCTGAGCGGTGCCTGACTGAAAAAAGGCTTTTCCGCCGCCTTGTGTAGCCCGCGGGCGAACCCGAACCGGTGTTGCCCGCCTATTTGGAAAAGCAGGAACCGCGGTTGAATGAACGTATGGCGGCCAGTCCGGCTGGCGGGTTCGGATGCGAAGTTGCAGGCGCTGGCAGCGGCAGGTCGCGGCAGGAGTGAACTTACAATTGAAATCCGCCCCCGGAAGGCAACTGCGGGGGCGGATTTCTGTTGTTTGGAAAAGTCGTGTTACACGTCGGTATTGACGGCCTGCACTTCCGGGGCCGCCCGTTTGACGGGTTGGGGCAGCACATGCCAGATCCGCGTGAGCAGAACAGTGCCGATGATGCCGAACGGGAGCATAAACAGCGGCCAGTAGTTCCAGCCGAGCGCGGGCGAACTGGTGATGTGGCCGATGGCGAACGCCTGTATCGCGGTGCCGAGATACACAAAGCCGTCTATGATCCCGACCGCGGTGCCGGCGCCCTTGCGGCCGCCGAAATCCATCGTGGCGGTGCCGCTGAGCATGCCGTGCGTGCCGATTACGCAGATGGACATGAGGAACGTGAGCAGCGACAGCGTCCAGCCGTTTTCAAGGCAAAACAGCATGAACACCGTGCAGACGGTCATGGTCACATATAGCAGTCCGGCGGACGGCGCGCGGCGGGAATTAAAGAACCGGTCGCTCACCCAGCCCGCGAAAACCCCGCCGGTCACGCCCGCTATCATCTGGATCAGGCCCCAGTTGTCGAGCGTGTATTTAAAGCCGGTGGTTATGCCGCGCGCAAGGTTTTCCTTGGCGAAAATCGGATACCACTGCATGATGCCGTTGCGGGTTATGCCGGTGCACATCTCCACAAACGCGATTGTAAGGATTACCGGGTTTGTAAGAACGCGTTTAAGGATAATCAGCACGGGTGGCTGGACATCGTCCTCGCCGCTTGAGGCGTCGCCCAGCTCAAAGTCCTTGAAGCCGGCCTCGCTGGGCTTGTTGCAGAGGAACAGGAAATTAAGCGCCCAGAAAACGCCCAGCAGCGCGGCCGGCGCGAAAAACACCCACCAGACTGCCTGTCCGCCGGTGGCGGCAACGGTCGGGGCGTGGTCAAGAATACGCTGGTTGACGTCGAACGCGAAGAACAGGCCCGATGAAATCATGATTCCGAAAATCCCGCCGAAAGTTCCACGCTCGCGCACATGAAACCACGGCGCGTTTGTTTTCACGATCGCCACCGCGCCGTAACTCTGGAAATACATGTTAAGCGCGTAAAGCACGCTGAAAACAAGCTGCAGCCGCGCCGGGTCGGGCCGGGCCGCGGCGTTCAGTATGGAATAGAGATAGCCGCCCATCAGCAGGTTGGCCAGTATCGTGCCGCCCATGCCGATCAGCATGCTTTTTTTTCCGCCGATCTTATCGGTCAGCGGGCCGTTTATCAGGAATGCGAATGCGTAAACCGTGGCGCCGAGCCCGAAGATTTCGCCGAACGCGGCTTTGCTCATCAGATCGCCGAGCGCGTTTTTGCTTACCGTTAAATTGTAGCGGCCCATGTAGAGGAGGGCGTAGCTGATGCCGAGGGGAAACCAATTGAGAAAACGTCTGAACCGGAAAGCGGAACTGTGCGCGGTGGAAAGATCACCCATAGAATCTCCTGAAAATTTTCAGTTATCAAAATTATATACAAATAAGAACTCCGTTGAAAACGGCCGGAATCAACGGGCAATGGCGAATAGTCTTAACCCTCCCGCAATCCGTTAAGCGTCATCCGTGCGATTGATTCTTGAGGAACATGCCGTTTATTCTATACAATCTATGAATCTATGCCGGCCGGCCTGAAAGATTACGGTTTTTTTCGCGAACTGGCCGAACGGGCGTTAGCCCGGTTCGGCGCGTGCCATATTGCGCGTTTTAACGGATATATGCTGAAAACCGCGCCCGTGTTTTTGAGCGGAGAGTCTCAACCCGGCATAAGTCATGAGCCGCCGGGCGCGGAGTTTGCCCGCGCGTACTTGCGGCCCGGCGATCAGTTTGCCGATATCGGGGCCGGGCCGGGCGCGCTCAGTCTGATTGCCGCTTCGCTGGTGCGGGCGGAAGGCAGAATCGTGGCGGTGGAGCCGCACCCCAGAATCTACGGCTATCTGCGCGACAATGTGGCGTTAAACGGATTCCAGAATGTTTTTACCGTCCGGGCGGCCGCGGCGGGCGCGAAGGGCTTCCTGCGGATCAGCGATTTCCGGGCGGCCGGTTTCAACCGGGTCTGTCTGTTCGGCGGAAAGCCGGCGGATGCCGACACGCTCGACGGCCTGCTGTGGAGGCTGGAAAATAAAATCGCGCTGGTCAATGTCAGCGTTAACGGCTACGAGGCGTTTGCGTTTGCCGGGGCGGGCGAAACGCTTGCGCGGACTGACGCGGTCTGTTTTGAGCTGGCGCGGTGCGCGCTTGGGCGGTACGGAGCGGATGCCGCGGCGGCGCTTGCTCCGCTTGCGAAAGCCGGGCTCGCGCCGTGCCGGTTTAACGGACAAAATATCGAGGCGTTGCCCGCCGGATCCGAACCGCCGGACGGATTTTACTGCGCCGTCAGGGATATCGCCGCCTGCAATGCCCGGCTGGCCGTAAAAACCGCCGTAAAATAACGTTTGCCGCGAACCTGCTGCGCGGGCCGGTTACGACACGGTTATTTCTTTTCCCACGAAAACCATTTTGCCCTGAATGACAATGCCGCTGAAATGAGTGTCGAGTATCGAGGAGTCTCTGGGTATTATGGAAACGTTGCCGTTGACCCAGCTGACGTACTGGATATGTTCGCTGGTGAGCCATTCGTAGGTTCTGGTTTTGCCGTCGTCGGTGATCCAGACGACGGCTTTTTTCCACGGAATCTGTTCCGCGGTGTTCGCCGTCTGGATTTCCGGTATTGCTGCCTGTAACGATTTCATAACGCTCCCTGTAATAACTGCTGGCGCGCGGCCTGTACCCCGGATTCTGTCCGCCGCGGTATTAAACGCGGCTGGGAAGCCATTAATCTATGCGGCCCACTATGCGCTGTCCCCTTGCGGGGACGGACAGGCGGTCCCTGCGCAGTTTTGGCCTTGCTCCCAACGGGGCTTGCCCTGCCCGCGGCGTTGCCGCCGCGGCGGTGCGCTCTTGCCGCACCTTTTCACCCTTACCCTTGCGGGCGGTATGTTTTCTGTTGCGCTTTCCGTCCCGGCGGCTTGAACCGCCGGTCCCCGCCTTTCGGCGGGCGTTGTGCCATGCGGAGTCCGGAAGTTCCTCCGCTCCGGTCGCCCGGAACGGCGGCTTCCCGGCCGCGCGCCAAATCGTCCGTTCTGCGCCCGTCCGCTCCCGATGCTCAAGCGGGCGCGAGCCGGCTGTCAAAATAGTGTCAGCTGTTCCGGCCCGCCGGCGTCAGCCGGTTTTTCCGCGTGTTTTTTTCCGCGCGCGGCGGGCTTGGGGCTCCAATTGCCGGCAGGCGGATTTGCGCGGCCCTGCCTGTCCGCCGCGGGGGCGCCGGGCCGGCCGGCCGCGGTGTCCGGCTGAACTGCCGGGCCGGATTCGCCGCGTTCGGCGGAGTCCAGCACACGGTTGGCCAGCGCGTCAGCCTCGCGGTTCAGTTCGCGCCGCACATGCGAAAGCCTTACCCGCGCGAAATGTTTTGCCAGTGCGCGGATTTGAGTCATCAGAGCCGCGAGGTCCGGGTTTTTTATGCGGAATTCGCCGCTGTACTGTTTGACCAGCAGCAGCGAATCGGAGCGGATGTCCAGCTCGTCCGCGCGCAGTTCGCGCGCGCACTCCAGCGCGACGTGCAGCGCCGTGAATTCCGCTTTATTGTTGGTTGTCAGCGGGCCCAGATACCGGCCTTCTTCTTTCAGCAGCCGGCCTGTTTCGTCTTTTATGACCACGGCGGACGAGCCGGGCCCCGGGTTGCCCCGGCAGCCGCCGTCTATATTGATCAGAAGTTTCATGCCGGCTCCGGCTCCGCCCGGACGGCGTACAATATCCGCGTGCAGCTTTCGCAGAAAACCGGTTTCTCGCCGGACTCCACTTCATTGGCCTGATGCGGCAGAAGCGTCATGTTGCATTGCGTGCAGATCATGACGCCGTTCGGCCTGCGTTTTGCCAGTGACAGGGCGATTCCGTCGCGCCGCTTCAGCAGGTTCTCGTATTTCTCGAAAAGCGCGCGGTCGGTTATCGTGCGCGCGAACAGTTCGCGCGCTGTTTTCAGCCCGTCAGTGAGTTTCGACAGGTTGTCCTTTTCCGCCGCAAGCGCGGCGATCGCTTTTTTTGTCTGCTCCGCGTCTTCCTCATGGTCGAGGCGGATCGGTTCCTGTATTTTTTCTTCCGCTTCAATGCTTTCGAGGCACTGCAACACGGCGGTCTCGATATCGCTTTTTTTGGTTTTCTGCAATTCTATTTCAGAGAGCAGCGCCTTGAACGCGTCGTTCGATTTGATCAGGTTCAGCTCCTGCTGGTGTTTTTCGATAAGTTTTTCCGCCGCCGCCAGTTCGCCTTCCAGTTCCTTGCGGGTGACGAGCAGTTTTTTATACCGCGCTTTTTTGCTTTCGAATATGGCGGTTCGCTGCCGGAATTCGGTTTCCAGCGCGGCGATGTCGCGGGGAATTTCAACGAACCGTTCCAGCGTGCGCGCGATCCGGCGGTCCTGCGCCTGCAGTTCTATGAATTTGTCCAGTTCGGTTTTTGAAAACATTATGCTCCGGTGCAACGGCGGTTAAATTCCGCCAGCGCGGCGGTTACGGCTGAGATTACGGCTTCTTCGTCCTGCCGGAGCGGTTCGCCCGCCCGGCGCAGGGCGGCCAGCTTTTCCAGCTGACGCGGCGGTATGGGGCTGGTTCGGCCCAGCTGACGGGTGACAAGCGTTATCCTGGCGCAATGCTCCATGCTTTCCATCATAAACAGCGCCCGTTCGAGATCCGCCGCATATGTTACCGCTCCGTGGTTGGCGAGCAGAACGGCGTCATGGCCGGGCACGAGCGGGCGCAGCGCGTCAGCCAGTTCGTCTGTGCCCGGAGTGCCGTAGGGAGCGAGCGCCACAGGGCCAAGCGTGACGGCGGTTTCCGCTATGACCGGCTGGTCCAGATTCAGCCCCGCCGCCGCAAAGCCCGTCGCAGTGACCGGGTGGGCGTGCACTATAGCCCCGATATCCGGCCGGAGCGAATAGATCAGAAGATGCATTTTCAGCTCCGAAGACGGTTTGAGCGGCCCGGAAACCTGCCGGCCCGACATGTCGGTAACGCACAGCTCCGACGCGCGCATGAACCCTTTGCTTACACCCGTCGGGGTTGCCAGCACAAAACCGCCGGGCAGGCGGGCGCTGATGTTGCCGTCATTGGCGGCGACGAACCCGGCGGCGTGAAGCCGCCTGCCGGTTTCAACGATCCTTTCCCTTGTTTCGGCTTCCGTCACTGTGTTTTCCCCGCCGCGAATGATATGCTATATTGTACATAAATTGCTTTGCGGAGGTGCGTATGGATGCGATTGACGCGATTGTCGGACGGCACAGCGTGCGCAAGTACATAAAGGCTGCCATTCCGCGCGAACAGCTGGAAACCATCGTGGATTGCGGCCGGCTCGCCGCAACGGCCGTCAACCGCCAGCCGTGGGAATTTGTAGTGGTTACCGCGCAGGCGGCGCTGGACGAACTGACTGCCATCTGTCCCAATAACGCGCCGTTTTTCAAGGATTGCGGAGCGGTTGTGCTGGTGCTGTCGCGCGAGGAAAAATACTATCTCGAAGACTGCGCCGCCGCCACTCAGAATATCCTCATAGCCGCGACCGCGCTGGGTCTGGGCACCTGCTGGGTGGCGGGCGATAAAAAGGATTACGCGCCCGCGGTGCTGAGTTTTGCCGGCGCGCCCGGCGGGTTTAGGCTGGTCAGCATGGTGGGCATCGGTGTGGCCGCAGAGAAAGGCAATGCGCCCAAGCGCAAACTTTCCGAGGTGCTGCACTGGGAACAGTTTTAGGAGGTTGTGCAAACCGCCTGCGCGCACCGGACGGCGTGCAAAACGCCGCGCGGCAGAAGCTAACAGGCTGGTTTGGCGGACAAGGAGCCTGGCTGGCGGTACTGGCGGGCCAGTTTCACGAGCCGGCGGTCGCTGGGGTAACGCACAGTGCGTTCAGCTTCGTCAAATGTCAGCCAACGCACCTCGGATATTTCCGCCGGATCCGGCGCGCGCCCGGTAATTTCCTTCAGGCGCATCAGATACCACTGCACTGTTTTCCGGATTGAATCGCCGCTATCGGTCTGGAAACTGTAGCGCACCCGGCCTGCCGGGCGCAGAATTTCGCATCGGCAGCCGGTTTCTTCCTCCGCCTCGCGCAGTGCGGCCATGCGGGGCGTTTCGCCGCGTTCGACATGGCCTTTTGGCAGCGTAACTATTTCCGCGCCGCGGATGTTGCGTATGACAATAACGCAAACCCGCTCGCCGTCGGTAATCACGCCTCCGCTTGAAAATTCTTTCCGAATCATTAAGCCAGTTCCTTTTCCGTAAAAATTTCCGGAAAAATCAGGCCGCGCCGTCGGCCCTCAGCCCTTGCGCCGCCGTGAAAACAGCCGCCTCGTTAAACGGCGCGGCCAGAAACTGCACGCCGGCCGGCAGGCCCGCCGCCGTTTTCCCGCACGGAACCGACAGGCCCGGCAGGCCCGCCAGATTGCACGGGATGGTGAATATATCGGACAGGTACATCGAAACCGGATCGTCCGTTTTTTCACCTATTTTAAAAGCCGGCGCGGGCACGGTGGGCGTAAGAATGACGTCCACTTTTTCAAATGCCGCGTCGAAATCGCGTTTTATGAGGGTGCGCACGCGCTGGGCTTTCGCGTAATACGCGTCGTAATAGCCGGAGCTGAGCGCGTAGGTGCCGAGCATGATGCGGCGTTTGACTTCCGCTCCGAACGCGGCGCGCGATTTTTCGTAAGCCTGTTTTAAATTGAGGGACGCGCCGGTTTTTCCGGCGGCGAAGCCGTAGCGCATGCCGTCAAACCGCGCCAGATTGCTCGATGCTTCGCTCGACGCTATTATATAGTAAACCGGCACCGCGTATTTCGTGTGCGGCAGGCTTATGTCCACGAGCCGGGCTCCCGCGGTTTCCAGCCTGGCCGCGGCGGCGCGCACCAGTTTTTCTGTTTCCGGGTCCATCCCGGCAACAAAATATTCTTTCGGCAGGCCGATTTTGAGGCCCCGCACGCCGGCTCCGATGGTTTCGTGCCAGGCGGGAACCGGTTTGTCCACGCAGGTGCTGTCGCCCGAGTCGTGCCCGGCGGTTACGGAAAGCACCAGCGCGCTGTCGCGCGCGTCGGCGGTAAAATGCCCGATCTGGTCGAGGCTGGAGCCGAACGCCACCAGGCCCCGCCGCGATACCCGGCCGTAGCTCGGCTTGAGCGCGGTCACGCCGCACAGCGCGCCCGGCTGGCGGACCGAGCCGCCCGTGTCGGACCCCAGCGCCACGGGCACCATGCCCGCCGCCACGGCCGCCGCGCTGCCGCTGCTTGAGCCGCCCGGAACGCGCGAAATATCCAGCGGGTTGCGGACCGGCCCGAACGCCGAATTCTCGCCCGACGAGCCCATCGCGAACTCGTCCATGTTCGTGCGGCCCACGATTACGGCGTCTTCGCTGAGCAGGCGGCGCACAGCTTCGGCGGAATAAACCGCGCGGTGTCCCTGCAGGATTTTGGAAGCGCAGGTGCAGAGCCGGCCTTCATACAGGATATTGTCTTTGATCGCGACCGGCACGCCCGCGAGTTTTCCGGCCGGTTTTCCGGCTTTGATTTTTGCGTCCAGCTCCCGCGCGCGGGTGAGCGCGTCCTCTTCAAACACTTCCAGAAACGCGTTCAGTTCCCCGTTTTTCGCTTTTATCGCGGCGAGCGATTCGTTTATGCTTTCTTCCGCGCCCAGTTTTCCGGCGCGCACTGCTTCGGCGGTTTCAAAAGCGGTTCTCATTATTCGATCACCTTTTTTACCTTGAACAGGCTGTATTCCCGTTCGGGCGCGTTGGCGAGAATGGCCGCGCCGTTGGCGAACGGCCGGAGTTCGTCCTGGCGCAGGACGTTTTCAAAGCCGTGCACGTTCGCGGTTTCGGGCACGCCGGAGGTGTCCACCGCGTCGAGATGCCCGACCAGTTCCAGTATCCGCTCAAACTGCGCGCCGTAAAGCGCAAGTTCCTGCGGGGTCAGTTCCAGCATGGCCAGCCGCGCGATTTTTTCCACTTCAGCCTGTGTGACTTTCATATCAGAGTATCTCCAACGGTGCGTAGCGGAGCATGAACACCTGCCGCTTGCCGGAATCGAATACGACCGTGATTTTTTTGTTGTCGCCGGAACCGGACTCGCCCACAATCCGTCCCGCGCCGAACACCGCATGCCGCACCCGCCCGCCTGAAACGGACGACGGCCGAGCCTGCGCCTGCGACCGGGGCGGAGGCAGGAACCCCGTGTCAGGCCGGTCGTCCTGTTCGTCGCGGTAGCGCGATTTGGTCATCAGCCTGCTTTCAAACAGAAACCGCGACGGCAGATTGGTGTACTGCCTGCCGAACACTTTTCGGGCGGCGGTATGCGTGACGTAAAGCTGTTCCATCGCGCGCGTCATGCCCACATAACAGAGGCGGCGTTCCTCCTCCATTTCGTCTTCGCTGGTATTGCCCGCTCCGATCGGAAAAAGCCCTTCCTCAAGGCCCGTCAGAAACACCGCGGGAAATTCCAGCCCCTTGGCCAGATGCACCGTCATCAGCGTGACGCCGTTTTGTTCGCCGGAACTCTGGTCGGCGCTCGCGGTCAGGGAAACTTCCTCCAGAAAACCCGACAGCGTGGCGTTTTCTTTCGCGCGTTCCTCGTAATCTTTTACCGCGTTTACAAGTTCCGACAGGTTGCCCAGGCGCGACTTGGTGTCGGCGGGATCTTTGTCCAGCTGCGACTCCACGCTTTCCCAGTAGCCCGACAGGCTCAGCAGCCGTTCCATGATCGCCGACGGCGCGGTATTGTTCATTTCCATCCGCAGCTGGCCGAGCAGATTGCAGAAATCGCTTATGCCGCGCCGGGCCGCCGGGGCAAGCTCTATTTCATGCGCGGCGTTGAGGCCCTCGTAAAACGAGATGCCGCGCCCGTTGGCGAACGCCATCACTCGGTCCTGCGCGGTCTTGCCGATCCCGCGCGCTGGAGTGTTGATAACGCGCTGGAGGCAGACGGTGTCGTAGGGGTTGACCAGCAGCCGCGCGTAGGACAGCGCGTCCTTTATTTCCGCGCGGTCGTAAAACCGCACCGTGCCCACCAGCCGGTAGGAGATTGCGGCGCGCCGGAGCGATTCTTCAAACAGACGGCTCTGCGCGTTCGTGCGGTAGAAAACCGCCATGTCCCGGTAGTTGAAGCCTTCCTCGCCCACCAGCCGTGTAATGGTGTCGGCCACCCAGCGCGCTTCGTGCCGCTCGTCGGTCATTTCCTGCGCGACTACGGGGTCGCCTCCTGTTTTCGAGGTGTAAAGGGTTTTCGCGCGGCGTTTGGTGTTGTTGCGGATGAGCGTGTCGGCTGCGTTAAGTATGTTGGCGGTGGAACGGTAATTCTGTTCCAGCGCTATGACGCGGGTGTCTTTAAAATCGTCTTCGAATTCCAGAATGTTGCGGATATCGGCGCCGCGCCATGAATAAATGGACTGGTCCGGGTCGCCCACCACGCACAGATTGCGGTGTTTCTGCGCGAGCGTTTTGGTGATGATATACTGGGTGCGGTTGGTGTCCTGGTATTCGTCCACCAGAATGTGCCGGAAATATTCCTGGTAATGCTCGCGGATATCGGGTTTGTCGCGCAGCAGTTCCATTGTTTTAAGCAGCAGGTCGCCGAAATCCAGCGCGCCCGCTTCGCGCAGTTTTTTTTCGTAACGCAGGTAGATGTCCGCCACCGGCAGCCGGAATGAGGAATTGGAGGTCTGCGAATGGATGGCGTAGGACTGCGCGTCAAGCATGTCGTCCTTGGCGCGCGAGATGATGTTTAAGTACAGGCCGGCTTTGTTCTTCTCGGTCTTGTCGCCGAGCTCGTCGAAGATGTTGCGGATGATTTTTTTCTGGTCGTCATCGTCGTAAATCGTAAAATCCCTGGGCAGGTTGAGCCGTTCCGCGTGCTGGCGCAGCAGCCGCGCCCCGAACGAATGGAACGTGTAGATCCACACTTTCGACCCGGCTCCCGGCACCAGTTTTTCCACGCGCTCGCGCATCTCGCCCGCGGCTTTATTGGTGAATGTGACCGCCAGAATGCGCCAGGGCGGCACCCCGTCCGCTATCAGTTTGGCGATGCGGCAGGTGATGGTGCGGGTTTTCCCGGTGCCCGCGCCCGCTATGATGAGGGTCGGGCCGCCGCTGCATTCCACCGCTTCCCGCTGCCGGGGATTGAGCTTGGCGAGAAACGAGATATCGTACTTCGGTGAAGAAAGTTCCATTAATGGCCGCCTGCGCGTATGAATATAAACATTATAGCTTTTTACGCTGGTCCGTAGAACCTTGCGTCCCGGAAAAGGCCGGCGCGGCGGGTTCGTGCCGGTGAAAGCGCGGCGTTCGCGACGGGGAAGATAGTTTTTGCTGGCGGGCCGTGTCCGTCCGGGCCGGTTTTGCAAATGGGTTCGCCATAGCGCCGCAAGGCGTAAAAAAGCCCCGGCCGGAGCCGGGGCTTTTCGCGGGAGCGGCAAGTTTTTATTTTTTATGCTTCTTGTCTTCGTCAAGCAGCGCTTCCATTTTATCGAGCACCAGCTCTTCCGCTTCCGCGCGGCGGGCCTCGTCATGGATTTCGTCAATCAGGTGATCGGCCATCAGTTCCGCGCCTTTGCCGATGATGTTTTTATATTTCTTGCGCAGAATCTCTTTCATCGCTTCAACCTGAAGCTCGTAATAAGCGTCTTCAAACGCGTCGCGCCACGAGCCGACCGGGTCGGACTCCTCTTCAAGCTCGCTCAGAATCTCCTGCTCGATCTGCTCCCGGAGCGCCTGTTCGTTCATTTCATGATCGTGGCGTCCGTCGCAGCATTCTTCGTGTTCATGCATGGTAATACCTCCAGTTGAAGCTGTTAATCCCCGTACCGCGGATTAAACCCGGCTGCGCTGCAGCCGGGGAAAACTTATGCCCGCCCAGTCAGTTCCCTGATGATTTTGTTGGCGAGCCCGGGGTTCGCCTTTCCTTTCGACTGGCGCATTATGAAGCCCACCAGCGCGCTGATCGCTTTTTCGTTGCCTGATTTCAAATCCTCAACCGCCTTGGGGTTGGCCGCGATCGCCGCTTTTGCCCAGTCGCGCAGCGCGCCGTCGTCCGACACCTGGGCCAGCCCGCTCTCCGCCACTATGTCGGCGGCGGCTTTGCCCGTTGCCCACATCCGTTCGAAAACCTCTTTGCCGGTTGTAGCGGAAATCCTGCCCGCTTCGATCAGCGCAAGCAGCTCCGCCAGCGCTTCGGGCCGGATTTTAGACCCGGCGGCGGTAAGTTTTTCGGAATTGAGTTTAGCCAGCATGTTCGTCCCGATCCAGTTCGCGGCGGTTTTTGCCGGCAGTTTCCCGGCCCGCATAACCGCCTCGAAATAATCGCCGGTCGCGCGGTCGCCCAGCAGCACGCCCGCGTCATAAGGCCCGAGCGCGTAATCCCTGATAAACCGTGCCCTGCGGGCCTGCGGCAGTTCCGGCAGAGCGGCCTTTATTTCCGCCACCCAGCCGGGTGCGGGCGCGAGCGGCACCAGATCCGGTTCGGGGAAATAGCGGTAGTCGTGCGCGTCTTCCTTGATCCGCATCAGCACCGTTTGCCCGGCTTTCTCGTCCCACAGCCGTGTTTCCTGCATGATGATCCCGCCCGAGTTCAGCACCGCGGCCTGCCGTGTTATTTCGTGGTGCAGGGCGTCTTTTACCGCCTTGAACGAATTGAGGTTTTTCAGTTCCACTTTCGTGCCGAACCGCTCCTGTCCGGCTGGCCGGAGCGACAGATTGACGTCCACCCGCAGTTCGCCTTTTTCCATGTCGCAGCTGGATACGCCGGACCACACAAGCGCGTTTTTGAGGGCTGCAAGGTAGCTGTAGGCTTCGTCCGGCGAGCGCATGTCCGGTTCCGACACGATCTCGATAAGCGGCACGCCCGCGCGGTTGAAATCCACCAGCGTGTAATCAAGTTCCGCGCTGCCGATGGCGTGGAGCGATTTCCCGGCGTCGTCCTCTACATGCACCCGCGTGATGCCGATAATTTTTTCGGCCGTATGTTCCGCCGGCCCGGTTTCTATTCTTATCCGCCCGCGCAGGGCGAGCGGTTTGTCGTATTGCGAAATCTGGTAATTGCGGGGGCAGTCGGGATAAAAATAATTCTTGCGCGAAAAAACGGAGCGTTCGCTTATCTCGCAGTCGAGCGCTGCGGCCGCCCTGACCGCCAGTTCCACGGCTTTGCGGTTGAGCACGGGCAGCGAGCCCGGCTGGCCGGTGCAGACCGGGCAGATGTTGGTGTTGGGCGCGGCGGCACTGTCCGCCGCGCAGCCGCAGAACAGTTTTGTCGCGGTGTTTAACTGCACATGGATTTCAAGGCCTATCACTGGTTCGAAAACGGTTTCCGGCATGGCCACCTCGGAACTGGGGAATATCCCATATGATATCAAATTGGCGCGGGCCGCGCCGCTCAGAGCAGAATATAGGAAAGCATCGCGCTGGTACGGCCGGTGCGGCGGAACGAATGGTATGTTTCACCGCTGCATCTGGTGCATTGCGGGGCGGAACGGATATCGGCCCGGTTAAGCCCCGCCGCTTGCAGCTGAAGCGTCAGTTCGAGCGTTATGTCGGCGTAATCGCGCCCGTTTTTCCGGGTCACGCAGGCGGGGTTGAACTGGCAGGCCACTTCAGGCCCCACCTCAAAACAGCAGGCCCCGATATGCGGCGCGATAAACGCGTTCAGCGGGCCCGCCGCGCCCAGTTCAGTCATCCGGCGCGCGGCTTTACCAGCAAAACCCGCCACCGTGCCGCGCCACCCGCAGTGCAGAATGGCGACCGAAGCGGCTTTTTTGTCCCATAAGAACACCGGCGCGCAGTCGGCCGAATAGACGGCCGCGCCTATCCCGCGCAGGCCGCCGCCCAGAATCCAGCCGTCGGCGTTGGGGCGCGGGCGGAACCCGTAGCGCGCCACATCATCGGCGCGCAGCACCTCGAGCGCGTCCGCGCTGTGGATCTGGTGCAGCAGCATGATGCGGGCCGGCGCGATGCCGAGCCGCGTAAAAAAACTTTTCCGCGCGGCGGCCGTTTTCATGTCGCCGTGCGCGTAAAAAGTGGAGCCGTGCGTTGCGCCCAGCGCGCTCAGGCGCGGGTCGGTAATCGGGGCGGGCATGATTTGCGGCACAGGCTGGCCTGTCGTCTGCGTATCGGTCATAATGCAAGGCGCATATCAGTTCGCCAGTTTTTTGAGGTTTACTTTCGCCACGGGCCGGCCAAGAATGTTTTTGGCGAGCCTTGCGAACCGGACGGGATCGTCGCTCGCGTAAAACGCGGTTCTGCCGCCGGAAGACCGGCGCAGAAGCGACTGCGCGCGCAGCATGTCGCGTACCGCGGCGGCGGTAGCTTCAGCCGAGTCAACCAGCGTTACCCCGCCGCCTATCGCGCGCTGAATGACCGGCCTGATGACGGGATAATGGGTGCAGCCGAGAATAAGGGTGTCGGCTCCGCAGCCGCGCAGCGGCTCCAGGTATTTGCGCGCGGTCAGGTCGGTGATGTCGTCGTTCCACCAGCCTTCCTCCACCAGCGGCACTAGCAGCGGGCAGGCTTTGTTGAACACCCGCGCCGTTTTGCTGATTTTTCTGATCGCCTTGTCATACGCGCCGGAGCGGATGGTGGCTTCGGTTCCGATAACCGCGATCCTGCCCGTCCCGCTTGCCCGGCAGGCCGCCTGCGCGCCGGGCACGATCACCCCGGTTACGGGAATGCTCAGGTGTTTTTTCAGGATATCAGCCGCCGAGGCGGACGCGGTGTTGCACGCTATCACCAGCAGTTTGATATGCCTTCCGGTCAGGAAATCCGCTATCGCCAGCGAATAATCCGTGACCGTTTTTTTCGATTTGGAGCCGTACGGCACATGCGCCGTGTCGCCGTAATAAATAATGTTCTCGTTCGGCAGAAGCCGCTGGACCGCCTTTAAGACGGTGAGTCCGCCCAGCCCGGAATCGAAAATTCCTATAGGCCGCTGCCGCATATCACATGGCCTCCGGCGCGCAAACCCCTATCACGTCCAGTCCCGAGCTGATGACTCCGGCTACCGCCCGGCACAGGCACAGCCGCGCGGCGGTGGTTTCCGGCCTGTCGGGATCGAGAACCCGGCACGCGTCGTAAAACGGGTGGAACAGGCCCGCCAGTTCTGTCAGATAGGTGGTGACGTAGTGCGGCGTCAGGTCGGCCGCGCAGAGTTTCAGCACGGCCGGGTAAAGCAGCATTTTCTTTATGAGCTTTCTTTCCTGCGGCGCGAATTCATAGCCGTCAAACGCGGCGGTAAAGTCCAGCCCGGGCGCGAACGAGGCGGCGTTTCTGATCGTTACCGGCCCGGCGGGCGCGCCGGCCGGCAGTTTTTCTTCCAGCGACCGCAGAATCGAGGAGATCCGCGCATGCACGTACTGCACATAAAAAACAGGGTTTTCCTGCGAACGTTTTTTCGCCAGTTCGATGTCGAAATTAAGATGCGAGTTCGGCGTGCGCGACGCGAAGAAAAACCGGCAGGCGTCCGTTCCCGCTTCACCGGTCAGCTCGCGCAGGGTGATGAATTCGCCCGCGCGTTTTGACATCTTGACCGCCTCGCCGTTTTTGTTAAGGTGCACCAGCTGATGCAGTATCACCTTGAATTTTTCCGGGTCGTGCCCGATGGCCGCCATTGCGTGCCGCATGCGCGGCACATAGCCGTGGTGGTCCGCGCCCCAGATGTCAATAATAATGTCGAAACCGCGGTCATGCTTGTTTTTGTGGTAGGCGATATCGTTCAGGAAATAGGTAGGCGAGCCGTCTTTTCGCACCAGCACGCGCGCTTTGTCCTCTTCCCGGCCGGATTCGTTGGGCTCGCCGAACCAGACCGCTCCGTCCGCTTCGTGGGTCATGCCGTTTTTCCGCAGCAGCGCCAGCAGTTTTTCCGGCTCGTTCGCGCGGTGCAGCTCGGTTTCGTGGAACCAGCGGTCAAAGTGCGTGCGGAAAGCCGCCATATCCTCTTTCTGGCCTTTCAGAAGCAGGTCAATGGCGAACCGGGAATAATCGTCCGCCGTCCAGCCGGAGTCGTCGGAAACCGCGGCGGCGAGATCTTTGACGTAATCGCCGTGATACCCTTCCTCCGCTACGGTTTTCCCCTTGCGCCGCGCCAGCACCGATTCGCCCAGCAGCCGCACCTGGTTGCCGGCGTCGTTGATATAGAATTCGCTTTCCACCGTGTAGCCGAGCGCGCGCAGAATGCGCGCCAGGCTGTCGCCCAGCGCCGCGCCGCGCCCGCTTGCCACATGCAGCGGGCCCGTGGGATTGGCGGACACGAATTCCAGCAGTACTTTCGTGCCGGCGTTCGCTGGATTTTTCAGGCAGGCGGCATGGTCTTTGAGAATTTCCGTTATCGCGCCCGCGCAGCCCGCGGCCGACAGGGTTATGTTTACGAAACCCGGCGGCACCACGTCTGTTCCGGCCACGCCCGGCAGTTTCGCTATGTCCGGGGCCAGCGCGCCGGCCAGTTCCAGCGGCGATTTTTTCAGCAGTTTCGCCGCGGAAAGCGGCCAGCTCAGCGAAAAATCCGCCGCCACATGGTCGGGCGCGGCGGACAGGCCTGCCGCGGGCAGGTCCGCGCCGAACCGGGCGATGACCGTCTGGGAAACAAGCTGTTGTAAATCATGAAGTTTCATACGGGATATCCTGACTTGATTTGATTGACGTACTGAAGCACCGTTTCCGGGCTGTGAGCCTTGCGCTGAGCGGTTTCCGGCGTAACCACGCCGGAGGCCGCCAGCCGCGCGAGCGATTTGTCCAGCGTGGTCATGCCGTATTTTCCGCCGGATTCGAGCGCGCTGTAAATCATGTGGGCCTTGTTCTCGCGGATCAGCGACGAGATTGCCGTGGTCATTACCATGAACTCGCGCGCGGCGATCCGGCCAGTGCCGTCGGCGCGCGGCAGCAGCACCTGCGACAGCACCGCTTTAAGCGTAAGCGCGAGCTGGGTGCGGATCTGCTGCTGCTGGCTGGTGGGAAACACGTCCACCATGCGGTCCACCGTGGAGGCGCAGTCCTGCGTGTGCAGGGTGGCGAGGCACAGATGTCCGGTTTCGGCCGCGCTGATCGCGTACTGGATGGTTTCCAGGTCGCGCATCTCGCCGATCAGAATGACGTCCGGCGCCTGCCGCATCGCGCGCCGCAGCGCTTCCGCGAACGACTTGGTGTGCCGGTTGACTTCCCGCTGCAGCACAAGGCTTTTCCGGTTCTGGTAAACGTATTCGATGGGATCTTCGATCGTGATTATGCTTTTGCAGTATTTCCGGTTGATTGACTGCACAAGGCTTGCAAGCGTGGTGGATTTGCCCGAGCCGGTCGGCCCCGTAACCAGCACCAGCCCGCGCGGCAGATCGGCCAGTTCAGCCATCTGCTGAGTCAGGCCCAGTTCCTCCGGCGCCGGAATCTGGCCCGGAATCACCCGGAACACCGCGCACAGGCCGCGCTGCTGCAGAAACACGTTGCCGCGCATGCGCGCGACATCGGGCACGGAAAAGGAAAAGTCCAGCTCCCAATCCTGCTCGAACCGGGCGCGCTGATCCTCTTTCATAACGGAATAGACGACCTGACGCGCCTCCTCGTGCGTTAGCGGCGATTCGGACGCCGGCAGTATCTCGCCCGCCAGCCGGATCAGCGGCGGTGAACCCGCCGCCACCACTATGTCGCTGGCGTTTTTTGAAACCGCGAACTCGAACAGTTTCACTATATCCATGCAATCCTCCGCAACGGGCGCAAAGCTATCTGGCGGCTTTGCGCGGGGCCGGTTTCCTGACGGCGGGTTGTTTCGCCGCAGGTTTTTTAACCGCCGTTTTGGGCGCGGGGCTGGCCCAGCGCACCTTCGCGCCGAAATGGAAAATCTTGTCGAGCCCGTAAAATTCCCGTATTTCGGGGGTCATCACATGAATGAGCACGCCGCCGAAATCAAGCACTTTCCAGGAGGAGCTGTCGGACCCGTCTATATGTGTGCGCAGGAGGCCGTCCGCCTTGAACTTTTCGGCTATTTCATCTCCGATCGCGTTAATCTGCGGCTCGGAGTCCGCCGTGGCGATCACCACGAAATCGCACAGCGTGGATTCGGCCGACACGTCCAGCACGATAATGTTTTCGGCCTTCTTTCCGTCAGCGAACCGCGCCGCCGCGACCGCCAGTTTTTTAAATTCCGCCGCAGTCAGCCTTGAAGGCCGCGTTTTGACGGGAACGTCTATCTTGATTTGTGCCATGAGGTAGTTTGTCCTTGTTAGAATAAATTCTGCCGGTTGCGCTCCAGCCGGTCACGCAGCGCGTTTTCGCGCGCGTAGCGGATCCTGTCCACCGCTGAATTGGCGATGCGCGCCACCGTGTCGAACGGGATGGCCAGGCGGTCACGTTCTTTCCGCGTCAGTTCGCGGGGCGCCTGGAAAAACAGGCAGCCGTCGGGTTTTTCATCGCCCGGCAAAACGGCCGCGTAGGTCTGCCCGTCGAGCCAGCCGGCCCGGATGCCGGGCAGCCGGTCCGATGCCGGCAGCCCTTCCGCCGGGCCCGGCCCGCAGGCGCCCGCGGGTTCGTATTCCTCGCTGAAAACATTATAGATGAAAGCCGCCAGCCGCCAGTCATAGCCGAGATGCAGGCGCAGTTCCGACAGCAGTTTGCTTAAAAAACCGCTTTCCTTTGCAAAGTCCCTGAAAAGCAGTTCGCTTATATCGAACAGCATGGCCAGTTCCGCGGACGTGGCGCGCAGCCGTTGGGTCAGGGCTTTTGTTATTCTGGAATAAAACGCGAAGCCTGTCGCGGGGTCGGACCGGATCATTTCCTCGAAATCCTCCCGGCCCAGCTCCAGCAGTTCGGTTTCGCAAACCGCGGTGGCGCGCGCGGAGCTGGGCATGTTGTCGAACAGCTGCATTTCGCCGAAAAATTCTCCCGCGCCCAGATCGGCCAGCGGTTTCGCCGCATAAGCCTCGCCTTCCTCGCTTACGCGCTTGGCTATGATGACGCGGCCGCTCAACAGAACGTAGAATCTGTCGTCTTTGACGTTTTCTTCCAGCACCGTTTCATCGGGCGCGCAGACACGCCGGCGCGCTTTCGCCTGGAACAGCGCGATCGCCGCGTCGGGAAAGCCGGTGAAGAATGAAAGCGCTTTAAGGCGCTCTATGGCGGGTTCGGGCATATTTCAATCGTCCAGCATGGATCCGGCGTCCGCCATGGATCCGGAATATTTTCCGGCCGGCCGGTTTGCGCCGGAGCCGGGGTTTTCGCCCAGCAGCTGGCGGAAACTTTCCATGCTGTGCACGCGCGGTTCGGCTTCTTCGCGCGTGACAAGCTGTTCGCTCACCATATGGGCCAGCGCCTTGTCCATCGAAACCATGCCGTAGTTGACGCCGGTTTCTATGGCGTTGTAAATCATGTGGGTTTTGCCTTCCCGGATGAGATTGGAGATGGCGGGCGTCACCACCATCAGTTCGCGCGCCGCTATGCGGCCCGTGCCTTCGGCTTTTGGCAGCAGCACCTGCGACACGACCGCCTTGAGCGAATTCGCCAGCTGCACCCTGATCTGGGCCTGCTGATGCGGCGGGAAAACGTCAATGATGCGGTCAACGGTGGAGGCGGAATCCTGCGTGTGCAGCGTGCCGAAGCACAGGTGCCCCGTTTCCGCGGCGGTTATGGCGAGCTGGATGGTTTCCAGATCGCGCATTTCGCCCACCAGAATAACGTCGGGATCCTGCCGCAGCGCCGAGCGCAGCGCGGCCGCGAATGATTTGGTCTGCTGGCCGACTTCGCGCTGCCGGAAAACCGATTTGTTGTTGGTATAGGAAAACTCGATCGGGTCCTCCACGGTGAGGATATTGCGCGCTTCGGTGCGGTTGATGGTGTCGAGCAATGCGGCCAGCGTGGTGGATTTTCCCGAGCCCGTGGGCCCGGTCACCAGCACCAGCCCTTTGTCCAGCCCCGCCAGTTCCTTTATGGATTTGCTGAGCCCGATTTCTTCAGGCGTGGGAATCTTCGACGGAATGACCCGCATCACCGCCTCCACTCCGTGGGTCTGCATGAACACGTTTATGCGGAAGCGCGACAGCCCCGCCACTCCGAACGAACAGTCCAGTTCCCATTCCCGCTCGAAAATCATCCGCTGGTTTTCAAAAAGGACCGAATAAATGGTGTTTTTCGCGTCTTCTGCGGAGATTTCGGGAAAATCCGGCACGGGCAGAATCTCGCCGTGCAGCCGCATCATCGGCGGCTTGCCTATCACTATGTGTATATCGCTCGCGCCGAGTTTTACCGCTTTCGTAAGCACTTCAACCATGTTCATGATCAGCTCTCCCCCTGGGGTTTGCATGTTGGGCTGTCACCGCTGTTTCCGGCCAGACCGCTTCTTTTAAGTTTAGCATTTAACGCGGTCATGCATACATCGAAGCCGTTGCGGGGGCTATTGCGGCAGTTTGAAGTCTTTGCCGAGAATGAGCCGGGCGTCCGTATCGCCTATATCGCTATGCGCGGAATCAATCTGTATGGCCAGTCCCAGCCGGGCGCCGAGTTTGGCGATGTCGTCTTCGCGGCCGGTGTAGGCTATAAACCGGGTTTTATTGGTTCCGGGCGAGTTGTCGTGGCGTAAAACGTCCACCCTGAAATCCGGCCCCGCCAGCGAGCGCAGGTATTTGGTGGCTTTCAACGCCATGCCGGATTCACCGGATCCGTTCAGAACCTCTATTGTAAGGGTTCGGACGATGGAGTCCGGCTGATCCGGCCCGGGCTGGCCGGACAATTCGTCACGGTCCTCCTGCGGGGAGTAATTAAGCACCGATATGAACGCGTCGGTTCTGGCGCTGGCGAGCGCGGAGGTGATTATGTAAAATTCGTCCGGCGCGATATTCGTTCTGCCTGAAAACAGCGCTGAAAAGTAGTTTTTGAGATAAGCGACCGCCAGCCGCGGACGGGCGCGGTAATTGAGAGCGGTGTCGCGCGCGGCATCCCACGCGGCCGAGGGGTTCGGATCCGCGGGCTGGAAATAGTACGCTCCGCAATAAGCCTGCTGCGCTGCGCTTAAAAGCGGCACCGCGCGTTCATGCGGGGATTTTTTCGCCATGCCGGCCGGTTCCCTGATTATGCTGAACCGCACCCGGCCCTTGTCCGGGGCGATTTCCGCCAGCGCGGGCGGGTTGGTGAGCATGGCGATTGCAAACGGCCTGTTCGCGGCCGCGGCGCGCGTCAGCCCGGACGAGAAATGCCGAACCGCCAGCGCCCCCGCCAGCAGGCAGAACGCAAGCAGGGTTACGCGCGCGCCGGTCAGGCCGGATTGCGAGCTGTCAGACTGTTCCATAGTTCAAGCCCTTTCGGGTACAGCCAGCGGCAGGTCTGCACCACATAGGAAAGTTTCGCGCGCACCGCCGCGAAGAGCGCGTCGTCAAGGCTGCCGGCGAGCGCGGTCTGGCGGATCCGGTCCGCCATCGGGTACCGCCGGTCGCGGCCGCAGGAATCGGCCACATAAATTATTTTTTCCAGCAGCGGCATCCGCGCGCGGCCGGTGGTGTGATAGCGGATGGCGTTGAGAACCGCTTTGTTCCGCACCCCGAACCGCTGCTGTGCCATGTGCGCGCCGGCGTAAGCGTGCAGCAGGCCCGGGTGCAAGGCGCTGATTTCATCGAACATCGGAACGCGAAGCCGGTGCCGGCGGCAGTATCTGGCCAGATCCGGAGTGGGAATGCCTTTGGCGCAGTCGTGCAGCAGGGCGGCCATCGCGGCCGTGTTGCTGTTCGCGCCATGCACAACCGCCAGCTCGATGGCAAGGCCCGTGGTCTGGCATATATGCTCATACCGCGCGGGACTTACATTTTTCGCGAGCCATTTATGAATATTGAGATAATACAGCCCGTTGCCGCGGATGTAGCCGGCCGCGCCGGGCGCGACGCTGGCGGGTATCCTGCCGAACGCGAACATTTCCGCGCGCAGCGCGGAGGAGGCCAGGTCAGGAAACTCGCCCGGCAGCACGGTGAACGGGGAATCCATGGGAATCGGCGATCCGGGCCTTGACCCGGCCAGCACAACCGCCAGCTCGAGTACGCGGTCGGGGCGCTGCCAGCGGCTGAAATCAAGCAGGCAGTCGCTCCCGATCAGAAAAAACAGCTGCGCGGCCGGATTGGCGCGCCTGAACCGCTCAAGGGTTTGCCAGGTGTATATTTTCCGGCCGCTGGCGATCTCGATATCATTTACGCAAGGCGCCGGCCCGACCGGGCCCGGCCCGAAGGCATGCCGCGCCAGTTCCAGCCGCGTTTCCGCGTTGACGGCGTGCCCGTCTTTCAAAGGCGCATGGAAAGCCGGCACAATATGAATTTCATCGGGCCGCACGGAGCCGACGGCCGCCTTGAGCAGTTTAAGGTGTCCTTTGTGGGGCGGATCGAAACTGCCGCCGTAAACAAGTATGCGCTTTGCCATACTGTCGGAAATTATAGCAATTATTGTTTCCGCGCTGTTCCGGCCTGAGATGACAGCACAACCCGATCCGATTATTTTGTAAAATATGTAGCAATGAAAGACAACTGCATTCTTCTCACTCTGCCAGCGCCGGCCGTGCCGGCCCTGGAGCCGGCGCTGGTCGAGAATTTCGGCTCCGACCGGGCGGTAACCGTTTACACCGAAATGGCGAAACAGGTTTTCGCGCTGGCGCGCCGCCAGCCTGATGCCGACGTGGTTATCTGTTACTGGCGCGATTCCCGGCACCCCGATCTGCGCTGGCTGGACGCGGATGATCCGGGCTTTCTGGTTCCGCGCGACCAGACTTTCATAGAGTCTTTCATAAAATCGGTGCGCTGGTGTTTCGAAGCGGGCGCGAAACGGGTGGTGTGCGTGTCGGCCCAGTCGCCCGGCATGGCGGACGAATGGATCGCGAAAGCGTTTGAAATGCTCGCCGAGCGTGATCTGGTGCTCGGGCCGACCCGCGACGGCGGCTGGTATCTGCTGGGTTTTAACGGCATAAAAGCCGATATGTTCAAAGATTACCCGTGGACCGGCGAGAATAAAGGCGTTATGATCGGCAAGCGCGCCAAGAGCGCCGGCCAGACCATATACACCCTGCCGGAATTTTACAGCGTGATTGACGTTGATACTCTTGAAGAATGGCTCGCGAAAACGGATACCGTTCTGAAGCATAACGGTGCTGCCGTAAATACGAAAAAAGATTTTCCGGCGAAACCGTCCGGCAGTCCCGGGCCCGATATCCCGCCGGCGGCCTGAACGGAGCATGACCGATCAGCCGCGCCGCAACGGGGCCGCGCCCGGTCAGTTCGCGGAGCGCCGGTCTTTTGCATTTGTTCGGCAGTCCGGGCCCGGCCGGGTTGCGCGCCCGGCCGGACAATACGGATTTTTGCCCTGTCTTCGGCAAAATGTTAAGATACACTATATGCGCCGCAGCAGCGCGCCGAGGTAGCTCAACGGTAGAGCAACGGTTTTGTAAACCGTAGGTTGTGGGTTCGAATCCCATCCTCGGCTTTCGGTTTGGCAGTACCTGTTACATGAACCGCCTGTGCAGCCGGGTCGGCGGTTGTGGACGGGCATTCGGGGGGACGCAAGGGGTGTTTTCCGTGAAGAAATTTTTATTTGCGGTATTGTTTTCGGCCTTGGCGCCCGCGGCTATGGCCGCCGACCGGCCGGTATTCGTGGAACAGGGGGGGGTGACGCTGGCGAGCGCGTCCGTGTCCGACGTGATAAAACTGCCGGGCGCCGGCGGCTACAGGATGTACTTCACTTCCGCCGGGTATTTTGTGAAGAGCGCCACTTCCGCCGACGGGCTCAACTGGAGCGTGGAGGCCGGGATGCGGCTGTCCACCTCGGCGGCTTCGCTCGACGCGAGTTCCATAACCGCGGCCGGTATTTACTATAACACCGCCGCAAGTCACGCCTATACGCTTTACTATGTGGGGATCGGCGCGACCGGCCGGTTCTCGCTGCTGAGGGCGCATTCCGGCGATGGCGTGTCTTTTACAAAGGACTCCTCTTTCTACAAACAGCTGAATTCCGGGTATGCTTATCTGGGTTCGCCGAAAGCCTGGCCCGTAAGCTCGACCCAGATGTATCTGTACTGCGTGTACGATGCCGGCGGCTTTAACAGTTCCGGCACTTACCGGGCCGGCTATTTCACGAGCACCGATAAAGGTTCCACTTTCAACGCGGCGCCGGCCGCGCTGCTGTCCGGCACGACGGTGTACGCGCTGGCGGTATCAAGCCTTACGGGCGGCTCCGTGCGGCTGCACGCGGTGGTGCCGCCGCCCGGCTGCACGGGCGGCTACCAGATAAAAAGCTGGCTCAGCTCGGATAACGGAAGAACTTTTGCCGGCGCCGCCGAAAGCGGCGTCCGCTACGCCACTTCGGCAGCGGTCAATATTTCCCAGCTGGCGGTCATGCGCGACGCGGATTACTGGCGGTGGCGTCTGTTCGCCACGTTTGGCCCGCTGGCTTCCACAGGCGCGGTGCAGACGCTGCTTACTTTTTATCCCACCATCGAATCCGTTTCGCCGGGCCTGGTTTACCAGAGCGATCCGAACGTGACCCTGACGGTAGGCGGCGAAATTTTTTCCAGCAGCGGCGCGCTGACTGCCACGCTTTACGGCGCCAGCGGCAGCATAAGCATTACCAGCGTGACCCGCAACAGCGACACAAGCCTTTCGCTGGACGCGACGACCAACGGCGCGACAATCGGGGTTTATACCCTTAAAATAACCGACGCGGACGGCTGGTACGGTACTTACGCCAGCGCGCTTACCGTGGATTACAAACCCGGCAATCTGGACATGATGGATAACGTTTTCCGCCCGCTCAACGGCGAAAGCTGCCGCGGTGACGCCACGGTCTTCGCCTACGGCCGGATGACCGTGCGGGTTTACACCACGAACGGAAAGAAAGTCCGCACGCTTTATGATTCAATCGTCGCGCCCGGCACCTATACCATTACCTGGGACGGCAAAACCGAATCCGGCAATTATGCCGCCAGCGGCATGTATCTGGCTTATTTTAAAGGCCCGAAACTCGACACCGTCGCCAAAGTGGTGGTGATAAAATGAAAAAAATGGCGCTGCTTGGTTTGGCAATGATGGTTTCCGCCGCGCCGGCTCTGGCCGAAGGCGGACGGACCGGCGGCTCAATTCTGGGCCGGTATCTGGGCGGCCGCTCTAACGGCATGGGCCAGGCGTTTACCGCTATCGAAGGTGATATCGAGAGCCTCGGCTACAATCCCGGCGGGCTGGCTTTTATCGAACGCCCTACGGCGGGCCTGTCTTACCTGCGCGGCTATGCGGGCGACAATAACGGCCTGATGGCGGTTTCGGTGCGTGTGTTCGGGCTCAACATCACGCCCGGCGTGCTGTATTACAATTCCGGCAATATCGCCTATAAAAATTCAGTCACGGGCAGCATTAAAAACGTGACGGCGGAGCAGGATACGGTGGGAATGCTGGCGGTTTCGTTCCGCCCGCTTCAGAGGCTGGGCGTGGGCGGCACGGTAAAATACGCCAGATTCAATCTGGCCGAAGAGGCGAAAACGTCCGGCATGTATTATGACGTGGGCGCGGTTTACGCCGCCGCCGGCGGCATCCGGCTGGGCGTGGCGCAGCAGAACATCGGGCCTGACATCAAGTTTGAAACGCAGGGCGATCCTCCGCCCTCAACCACCCGCGCCGGCGCGGCGCTCACTTACAGCATCGGCAGCGCGGGCGCCACGCAGGACATGGATATCGTCAGCAGCGAAATAACTTTTTCAGCCGACTGGATGAATGTGAAGGATGAAGATTCCTATCTGCAGTGCGGGCTGGAAATCAGCCTGCTGACTTTAAGCGATATGCGCGCGGCGCTTCGCGGCGGTTATATGTTCAACCGCGATGTGGACGGTTTGACTCTGGGGCTCGGCGCGGATCAGGGCGATATCGAGCTTGATTACGCGTTTGGCAGTTCCTCGGCGATGGACAACCGGCATCAGATCACGCTGTCTTATAAATTCGGGCGCGGCCGCATCCGTCAGCCTGACGCGCAAGGCGGCTCCGCCGCCGATGACTCCGATGACCCCGGCATAATCATCGTCGAATAAGCCGCCGCAGGGGCTGTCTTTTCTGGTAATGGAAAGCCTCCGCGGATACGGAGGCTTTTTTAGGTTATCCGGCAAGCTGTCAGTCCCAGACTTTAACCAGCCTTATCGTGATTTTTTCCCGGTTGGAGGCTGTTTCCACCACGGGGCAGAGCGTTGTTCCGTCCGACGTTATAACAGGGTAATCGGTGTTTCTGTGCACATGTCCGCAGTTCCACAGGCCTATATGAGGCGTTCTGCCAAGGTAATCTGCCACAAATGCGTATTCCTGCGGTGAAAACAGAAAGTAGCCCTGCCAGGTTTCTCTGGTAAGCGGGAAATGCGACAGGACGATCAGGTGTTTGGGCCCGGCTTCGGAGTTTGCGTAATGATTTTTGAACCAGTGCCAGGTGCCGCCGGGAAAATCAAAAAAATCAATTTTGTAACCGGTTTTGGGGCCGCCGTCCGGTTTATAGGTGCGTCCGATAAAGTCCAGCGCGGCAAACGCATACCCGCCATAACGGAACGCGTAGTTCTGGAAATATGAGGCGGTGTTGGTGACGGGGTCGGTGGTTCTGGAAAGGCGGGTGCCGTCGTCCCAGCCGGGCATCACGCCGCGCAGTCTGGAAAACACCGGCGCGAAAATATCTTTAAAATATTCGTCCCCGGCCGGCGCGGGCGCGACCGCTCCGCCCACCGAGTATGGCCATACGTCATGATTGCCGATGACCGGCACATAAGGCACGTCCAGCGAGTCCAGAATTTCCCTGGCTTTCAGATACTCCGATTTCTGGGCGTGCTGGGTTAAATCGCCGGTGACGGCTACGAATTTGATTTTCAGGCTGTCTTTGCTGGAGTTGATCCGGTTTACCGCGGCCCGCAGGTTTTTTGCGGGGGTTCCCTCGTCGCCATCCGGCGGCAGGTCGTCGTAACCCGGGGTGCCGTAATCGGTGGTGTTATAGCCTATATGCAGATCGGTCAGCTGGGCGTACGAGAAATCCCATTTGCTGCCGGAACCGCCGGAGTTTATGTTGTAGGTCAGGATATCGCGGCTGGTGTCGCCGTCCTGCGCGGATGCGGGAGCGCCGGAAAACAGCGCGAAACAGAAAAGCCAGAGCAATTTTCTCATATTAATTCATTATAACAAAGACCTGCTGTTTCGAGCGCTGGCCGTGCGGCCCGGCGTATTTGCGCGGCCCGCGGCTTCTAAAAAAGCTAGGCGGAATACGCGGTTCGCAGCGTGCGCAGATAATCCGCGTCTTCGGCGACTGTTTTTGCGGCGGTGTTTGTTATCTTGGCGACCGGCCGGCCGTTGCAGCGCACCATCTTTATCACGCTGTTAAGGCGCGGCAGGCCGATATTGTTGTCAAGCCAGGAGCCGATCCCGAACAGCACATTCGCCTGCGCCCCGAACGCCGCCGCTATTGCCGCCGCTTTTTCCGGTGTCACCATATCGCTGAACACGAGCGTTTTGGTTTTCGGGTCAATGCCGAACGCGCGGTAATGCTCCAGTATGCGGCGGCCCCATTCAAGCGGATCGCCGCTGTCATGGCGTACGCCGGAGTAGGCGGCCGCGAGTTCGGGGCCGAAATCAGCCAGAAAGCCGTCCGTATCAATCACATCGGTCAGCGCGACGGCGAATTGGCCGCCGTGTTCTTTCAGCCACAGCTTGAGCATCTCGCGCTGGCCGGCGCGCGGTCCGTAAAACGCCTGGCCCGCCTGAAGATACTCGTGCGCCATCGTGCCGACCGCGGGCATATTGCCGAGCATGGCGAACAGCACGTTGCTGGTGCCGCCGAACCCGGGGAATTCCCTGACCGCGTCAAGCACCCGGCGCTGATGCTCGAACGACACCCGCCGGCGCGTTCCGAAATCGCTGAATTTCACGCCGGCGGCCCGGAGTTTCTCAACCGGAGGCAGCGCGTCGCGCGCAACGGTTTTGAACCGGCCCGCGTAAAACAGTTCGTTGACGAGCGCGAGCAGCGGCACTTCAAAAAGAATGGTCTGAAGCCACGGCCCCTCTATGCGGACGGACAGGTTTCCTTCGCGGATTTCTATCCGCACCTGTTCGGGTTTGAGCGAAAACGCGGTTAGAAATTCCAGAAAATCCGCGCGGAAACACTTTAGCCCCGCCAGATAATCCTTTTCCGCCCTGTCCAGCCGCAGCGCGCCCAGTTCCCTGACCGCCGCCTCAAGCGCCGGCGCGATTTCCGGCAAGTACCGGGCGTGCTCGTGATTGCGGCACACCAGCGCGTATTCCGCGTTTGCCGCGGGGAAATTATGAAACACCGCCTGCATCATCGTGAATTTGTACAAATCGTTATCAAGCAGACTGGATATAAGCATAACTCACCGTGCAGGCACGATTTCCAGCCAGTAGCCGTCAGGGTCTTTTATGAAGCAGATCCCCATTGTTTCGTTTTCGTGGCAGATGCAGTTCATTTTGCGGTGCAGTTTTTTCGCCGCCTCGAAATCGTCCACCCGAACCGCCAGATGGAATTCGCCTTCTCCAGGATTGTATTTTTCGGTCCGGTTTTTTAGCCGCGTCAGCTCCAGCCGAAACTGAGGCTGCCCGTCGCCCAGATCGCCGAGCGTGAAACTGCCGTCCGCCGCTTCGCGGCGTTTCATCTCTTTAAGGCCCAGCGTTTTTGCATAAAACGCCATGCTGCGCTCAAAATCAAGCACATTGAAATTGTAATGATCGAATTTGAACTGCATGGGCTTTTCCCCGCCGCACCCGGCTTAGTTATAGCCGAGGTCAATATCGCCGGACGTGGTGGTCACGGTGACTTTCAGCCGCGAGCTCATGTCCAGCATGGTTTTCTGGCCGGTCACCGTGCCGGTTACGGTTTCCCGGTAAAAAGCCAGTTTGGCGCCGACCGGGAAATCCAGCCCGATATGCCCGCTTACGGAAGCGGCGGTGATTTCTCCCGCCGGAGGCGTGGCAGCCCAGTCCAGATCCACCGGCCCGCTTACCGTTTCAATCCGCGCCGGGCCGGAAAGCAGACCGGTTATGCCGCCGCTTTTCGTGCCCAGATCCGCCCGGCCTTTGGTGTAAGCCACATGGATATCGCCGGAAATATTCCGGGCGACCACGGCGGACCCGGAATAAATTTTTATCGCGCCGCTGACCGAGCCGGCGTCAATGTTTCCGGCGGCGCCGGTTACCATTATGTCGCCCGACACGGTTCTGACCGCAATGTCGCTTCCTGCCCGCACCGTAATGTCGCCGCTGGTGGAGGCAAGATCGGCGCGCGAGCCGATTCCGGAAACGTCTATGAACCCGGAAACGGTTTTAAGCGCGGGCTCGACCGCCGGGTCGGGAACGGTTATATGAACCTGCGCGCGGCAGGCGCCGCCTGAATCGGGAACCGGCGCTATTCGCGCCGCCAGTTCGCCGCGCTCGAGCGTTATGCTGAGCGTGCACAGTTTGTCGTCGTACCGCGATACTTCCAGACGAGCAGGGCCGGTTTCCACGTCAAGGTCAATTCCGCCCGATACGGTCGCTATATTCAGGGTTTTAATTTCGCCAGGCTTGTATTGCCTGGTCACAGTCGTTTCGGCCGCCATGGCCGGCGCGAGCGCGCAGCACGCAAAAAACAGCACGGCATGTTTACAGTTCATATCTCTCCTTGTTCCGGAATATTGAAAATAACTTATGAAAAATCCGGTTTCTTGTGCGCCAGCAGCCGCGCGGCCGCCTTGCGCTGTTCTTCCGGCCCGAACACGATGGCGATGTCATGCGCGGTAAATACGGTCTGCGGCGCGGGCGCGGCGATGGTCTTGCCGTTGCGGTAAATCGCCACGACGGTCGCGCCGGTTTTGGTTTTTACCTCCAGCACCGAAATGCGTTTTTTCGCCGCGGCGAAACCCACCGTGCACAGCAGCACCTGCTCTCTGGGCCGGGCGAAAACCGACTGATGCTGCGGTTCGCTGGTGGCCAGCCCGATAACCTGATCCAGCATCAGTTCCATGCTGTTGCGTGCTGAAGCGATCTGGTTTTTAAGCATGAACGAGATGACCAGCGCCGGCGCCGCCACAAACATCAGCCCGGCCGGCAGATCTATTTTGGGGGAAGCGTAGAACAGAAACAGCAGGCCGAACATGGTCAGCAGGAAATAATTGATCACCTTGTAGGTATATGAAATATTCATTTTCTGCATCAGCCGCACCGGAGAGAACCGCGCCAGCACTATGGTAAGCGAGATAAGCAGCATGTGGTCGCAATAGCGCGCTATGGACAGGAAAAGCGGCACGCACAGCACTCCGAACGCCACCCACGCGGGGATCAGCACGCGCGGAAAATCCGCGTCGTCCAGCACCGAAGCGGCGAACCCGCCGGCGTAGAACAAGCCCGCGAGCAGGGTCACATACATGCCCAGCCGCAGCATGTATTTTGAAAACACCGATTGCTGGCCCTCGTTATAAACCGGCGCGGCGGTGCGTTCCAGAAAGTCGCGGTAGCGGGCCAGCATATCGTTTGCGCCGGCCGGAGCGAGCAGGAACAGTTTTTCCTCTATTTTGCGCGAGTGGCGGATCAGAAGCGGCGCGATGAACGCCGTCAGAGTGGAAATGGCGACCGCCAGAGAATACAGCGTGTCGGAAATCAGGCCGAGCCCCGCGCCGGCCGCCACGATGATGAAGGAGAATTCGCCTAGCTGGGCGATGCTGGCGCCGATTTTAACGGAGTCGGAATTGCTGCGCCCGACCGCCAGCGAGGCAAGCGTGCCCCAGCTCATCCGGCCGATAACCGCGACAGTCGTGATAATCGTGACCGGCAGCCAGTTGGCGATCAGTATTCTCGGGTTGACCAGCATGCCCGCCGACACGAAAAACAGCGCGCTGAACATGTCGCGCAGCGGGCGCACCCAGTCCTCTATCGAATCAATATGATCCGTCGCGGCTATTATCGCGCCGATAAGGAAGGTGCCCAACGCCAGCGAAAACCCGAAATGCGATGCCAGCAGCGCGCTGGCGAAACATAAAGCCAGTACGCAGATCCCGGTCATTTCAGTGTTGCGGAAACGGGTGACCGAAGCCAGCACTTTCGGCACGATCAGCAACCCCAGAATAAGGAACAGCATGATGAAAAACATTATCCGCACGAATGAAGTTGTCGCGTCCAGCGCGATCAGCCCGCTGTGCGCGCCCAGCCCGGAGATTACCGACAGCATGATCATCGCCGCTATATCGTCGCAGATCATTATGCCGAATACCGACCGGGCGAACGGTTCACTGGTCAGGCGCATGTCAAAAAACACCTTTGCGATCAGGGAACTGCCGCTTATCGAAAGCATCGCGCCCAGAAACGCGCAGGCGGGTGTTGACCAGCCCATCACCCGGCCCAGCATAAAACCCGTCAGCAGCATTCCTGTTACCACGATGCTCGCCGCGACCGCCACAGCCACTCCCGCTTTGCGCAGGCGCGGCAGATTAAAATCCAGCCCTAATGAAAACATTATGAAAATAAGGCCCAACTGGGAGATTGAGCGGATTGAGGCGATATCGCTCACCAGCGCGAACGGCGGAGTGAACGGCCCGACAATGAAGCCCGCCAGCAGATATCCGATTACCGACGGCTGTTTCAGCCTGTGGCAGATAAACATTACCACGGCGGCGACCGTCATGATGACGGCCAGATCCTGAAGCAGCAAACCGGAATTCATCAGTTAATTCTAGCAAACCTTATGGCTTTTTTCTTCCTGAAAATCAAAAAACTCCGGTATAAAACCGGGGTTTTTTGGTTGCGGAGACTGGATTTGAACCAGTGATCTCAAGGTTATGGGCCTTGCGGGATACCGGGCTTCCCTACTCCGCAATATTATTGTATCACAATCCGGCGGGCTTTACAATATTTTTTATGCGGGCCGGCGCTGCGGAGGGCATGCTTTGCCGTTATTTGTCCACCCGGATCCTGCGGCGTTTTCCGCGCGAAAGGATTTGACTGAACGTCGCGGAAACGCTGTCGCGCTGCATTTTTCAGGTGAAACAATATATGTATAATGAAGAGTCCGAAAGGCCGTTGCGCGCATCGCAGCCCGTTACTGGTTTTACCGGCCTGACGGATGACTCGGCAGCATCATTTCAAGGGCGCGCTTCCGCGCCCGGGTTGAGAGGCCGTTTATTATGAACAGAATCACCAGACATCCGGTTCTGCCGATCGCCGGCAGCCGGTCCGTCGAATTCACCTTTGACGGTGAAACGCTTTCCGCGCCGGAAGGCGAAATGCTTTCCTCCGCGCTTATCGCCAACGGCGTTCACGTTTTTTCGCATCATCATAAGGACCACAGCCCGCAGGGCATTTTCTGCGCCAACGGGCAGTGCGCGCAATGCACCGTGCTGGTGGACGGCGTGCCGCTCAAAGCCTGCGTCACGCCGCTGAAAAAGGGCATGAAACTGGCTACGGTCAAAGGGTTGCCGGTTCTGCCGGAACCCGACCGCGGGTGCGCGGCGGGCGAAGTGCAGGTGAAAAGCTATGACGCCGTTATCGTGGGCGGCGGCCCCGCCGGACTGGCGGCGGCGGTCGAACTGGGCAGGGCCGGCGCGTCCGTGCTGCTTATAGACGACAAGCACCGGCTTGGCGGGAAACTGGTTCTGCAGACTCATAAATTTTTCGGGTCCGTGGCGGACTGCCACGCCGGAACCCGCGGCATTGACATAGCCCGACAGCTTGAGGCGGAACTGGCGCAATATCCCAATATCGAAATCTGGCTCAACAGTTTTGCGGCGGCGGTTTTTTCCGACAACAAGATCGGAGTGGACCGCGGCGGCGTCTATTGCCTCGTGGAACCGCGCGCCCTGCTCATAGCCGCCGGCGCGCGGGAAAAATTTCTGGCGTTTCCCGGCAACACGCTGCCCGGCGTTTACGGCGCGGGCGCGTTCCAGACCCTTATCAACCGCGATCTAGTGCGGCCGTGCCGGAAACTTTTTATCGTGGGCGGCGGCAATGTGGGACTTATAGCGGGTTACCACGCGCTGCAGGCCGGCATTGAAGTGGCTGGCCTTATCGAGGCGCTGCCTCAGGTGGGCGGCTACAAGGTTCACGCCGACAAGCTGCGGCGGCTGGGCGTGCCGGTTTACACCTCGCACACGATAGTGCGGGCGAGCGGAGGCGGGCATGTCGAGTCCGTCACCATAGCGGAAGTGGACGCGAATTTCAAGCCCGTGCCGGGCACCTTCAAAACCCTGAAGGTGGACACGCTGCTCGTTGCGGTCGGACTGGACCGCTGCGCCGAACTGCTGACTCAGGCGCGCAGGTTCCGCATGAACGTGTACGCCGCCGGAGACTCCGAGGAGATTGCCGAGGCTTCAGCCGCCATGTTCAGCGGAAAAATTACCGGGCGCGACATGGCCCGCAATCTGGGGCTGGTGAAGGAAAACGCGCCGCGCGAATGGAAATACATGCTTGAGGTGCTGAAAAGCCGGCCGGGCAAAACCTATCCCAAACGCACGCCACTGGCGAATACCGGCGTGTTCCCGGTGTTTCACTGCCGGCAGGAAATTCCGTGCAATCCCTGCGTTTCCGCATGTCCTAAAAACAGCATAAAACTCGGCACCGAAGCGATCACGTCGCTGCCGTTTCTGGACGGCGAATGCATAGGTTGCGGGCGGTGCGTGTCGCTCTGTCCCGGGCTGGCGATCACGCTGGTGGATTACCGTGCCGACGCGGCCAGGCCGCTGGTCACCATGGCTTATGAAATTGACCGGAACGTGTTAAAAGCCGGCCAGACGGTTACTGTAACCGACGAGGAGGGTAAGGAGCTCGGGCAGGCCGAAATCACCAAAGTGCTGGATCTTAAAACGCCGGGCAGCACGGTGCTGGTCACCGTCGCGCCGCAGGCGCAGGCGGCGAAACTGGTTGCCGGGATAAAACTGCGTGAGGCGGACCGGCCGGTTCCGTCGGCCGACCAGATCACAGCGGAAACGCCGGATGAAACCGTCATCTGCCGGTGCGAGCGCGTCACGCTGGGCGAAATACGCGCCGCCATCCGCTCCGGAATACGCGACCTCAACCAGCTTAAAGCCGCCACCCGCGTCAGCATGGGCGCGTGCGGAGGAAAAACCTGCCTGACGCAGATCATGGCGATCTATCGCGCGGAGGGCGTGCCGTTTTCCGACGTTACTCCCAATACCCAGCGGCCGCTGCTTATGGAAATGCCGCTCGGGCGGTTCTGCAACTGTCAGGCCGGCGGAGCCGAACCCGGCGTTACTCACGGAGATTTTTAATTATGCCAGACAAAAACAATACCTTTGACGCAATCATCGTGGGCGCCGGCAGCGTAGGCGTGCCGGCGGCGGTCGCGCTGGCGCAGGAAAAACTGCGCGTGCTGGTGGTGGATGAGCTGAGCGCGAACGCGCAGGGGCAGGGCAAAGCGGCGATCGGCGGGATCCGCGCGACGCATTCGGACGGCGCGAAAATCACCGCCTGCCTGCGCAGCCTCGAGATTTTCTCCGGCTGGAAAGACGCTCACGGCGACGATATCGGCTGGATAAAAGGCGGCTACACTTTCCCCGCCTATAACGAGTCCGACGAGAATATGATGCGCGAACTGCTTAAAGTGCAGAAGAAATTCGGCCTCAATATTGACTGGCTCAACGCGGAGGAAATGCTCCGGCTGGTGCCCGGCCTCAACCCGGCCGGGCTGCGCGGCGGCACGCTTTCTCCCGACGACGGAAGCGCCTCGACCCTGCTCTCCAACACCGCGTTTTACCGCCGGGCCGGAGCGCTCGGCGCGGAGTTCCGGTTCAAGGAAAAAATACTGTCGGCGGTAATTGAAAAAGGCGTCGTGAAAGGGATCACCACCGCCGGCGGCACTGTTTATGCGCCCGCCGTGCTCAACTGCGCGGGAGCCAGCGCCAGGGAGGTGGCGGCGCTGTTCGGGGTGGATTCGCCCGTCTCGCCCGACATGCACGAAGCGGGCATTACCGAGCCGGTAGCCATGCTGTTCAAGCCGATGGTGGTTGATATCCGCCCGGCCGAAACCTCCAAGAACTTTTATTTCTACCAGAACCACGAGGGCCAGATACTGTTCTGCATGACTCCCAGACCCACTCTCTGGGGCAAAAACACCGACTCGACCTCGTCGTTTCTGCCGGCAATCGCCAAACGGATGGTGGAGATCATGCCCCGGTTCGCCAACGTCAAGGTGCGCCGCACCTGGCGCGGACTGTACCCGATGACGCCGGACGGGTTCCCCATAGTTCATCGGTACGATTCGCCCAAAGGCTATATCGCGGCGATTGGCATGTGCGGACAGGGCTTCATGCTCGGGCCGGGGCTTGGCGAATTGCTGGCGCGGCTTGTGACCGGCAAATCCACCGCAACGGACGGCATGATTCTGGCCGGTTTTTCCGCAGATCGCAGTTTCAGCGGCACCGAAAAATTCGCTTGAAAAGAACGGCGGGAAAAGCGGACAGCCTGCGGCCCGCGGTTTGATACGATTGCCGTGGTCTTATGAACCTGCTGCCCCGGCTTGCGCCGAACAAGCTATCGGTTGCTCCGCCAGCGGGTCTGCACGCTTGATTTCTCCCGTTCGCGCGCCGGGTTTTTGCGAGCGGAATGTATAAAACCGCCCGGCTGCGACAGCAGCCGGGCGGTTCCGAAAACAAGGATCGGACGCTTTGCTACTTGATATTGCGCATTTCCTCCGGGAACCGCCGCGCCTTGATCTTTTTGTCCGCCGGGCAGGTGTTTACGCCAAGCAGTGTATAAACCGGACACCAGCCGACAAACGCCACCACTATCGGCAGCAGGCCCAGCAGGCCCAGCCAGTTTTTGTAATAAAGGCCGATCGCCAGTATCACAACGCCGCCGGCGACGCGGATCCATTTGTCCACATGCCCTACGTTTCTGCACATTTTTCCGTCCGCCATAACGCCCCCTTTTTTATCTTCAGCTGACACCGACTTCGCCGGCGTTTTCTCTCATATAGGCGAAAGTTTTTGAGCCGGTGAACGCGGAATCGAAATTCCTGCGGTATAAATCTCTAAGTGCCTGCGCGGTTTCCACTCCGGGCCACTGCGCCAGCTCGGTGCAGGATTCAAAGCGCCGCTCAAACGGTTTTCCGCACACGCGGAACGCGCCGGATCCGGTCATGGAAATCCCGTCGAATGCGCCCGGTTCGTAAGCCGTTTTTGACAGGCCGAGCAGATAATAATTCCCGGTTTTTACCCGCCCGCAGCAGGCGGCGGAAGCGCCCAGCGCGGCGAAAGCCGAGCCGTAAGTTTCAGTCGGCAGGTCGGGGCACGCTATCCCCACGGCGACAACCCGGTCGTACGCCTGCTCGAACGCGAACCGGACCGCGTGAGCGAGTTTTTCGGAATCGGACGCGCCCGTCTGCGCGATATAACGGCAGTCCTCGCCCAGCCGCGCGCGGTACTGCTCCACGCCTGCGCGCGGATCATAGCAGACAATGATGTCCGCCGAACCGTGCAAACGTTCCGCGCAATCCTCATGAAACAGGCCGACCAGTTTTTCCGCGCGGTGAGGCTTCAGTTCGGCGTTAAGCGGATGCCGGGTTCCGCCGCCTGGCAGCGCGGCGAAAAAAACAATAGCGTTTCTCATAATAAATTCCCGATATAAAATGCGCGCGGGTTCCCGCGCGCCGAAGCCATGTTATATTTATACATAATCCTTCGCGTTATTGCCACACTCCGTGCGGGCCGGAGCGAATTAGCTTGCCAGACCCGCGCGGGTTTGCAGCCGGCATGATTGGAGGATATGAGATCCCGCAGGCGGGAACGGATATAACGTCTGCCGGGTTCACCAGCCTGCTCGCTGTTTGCTGGCGGTTTGGCGGGCGCGGTTTTTAAACGCGTCTGCACCTGCCATAAACTGCGCGGCCCGGCTGGAATTGCGGCCGGATATGTTTATTGCTCCGGCCGGGCAAAGTGTTATAATGGCGGTATGGCGGATAAAAAAGTTTTTTTATATGCGTTGAGCACCTGTATCTGGTGCCGCAGAACCAAGGAATTGCTTACAGCGCTGGGCGTGGATTATGACTTTGTTTTTGTGGACACTCTGCAGGGCGCGGAAAAAGAGAAGGCGGTTGCCGAGATGGCGCGGCACAATCCGTCCCGCTCGTTTCCCACCGTGCTGATTAACGGAACGGTGATCGTGGGGTTTCAGGAAGCCCGGATCAGGGAGCTGCTGCAGAAATGACCGATATTGACAAAAGCAGGCTCGCCGGTTTTTACCGGCAGCTTCAGCGGCAGGCGCAGGACGGGGGCTATTTTCTGAACCCGGATTCTGGTTTTGCCATGGAACTGGCTGAAAGCCTGCTGATCAACCAGAACCGCTACGGCTATCAGGCCTGCCCCTGCCGGCTGGCCGACGGCGAACGCGAACTTGACCAAGACATCATCTGTCCCTGTGATTACCGCGACGAGGATCTCGGTGAATACGGCGCCTGCTACTGCGCGCTTTATGTATCCAAAGAAGTGGCGGAGCGGAAAAAGCAGGCCGGTTCCATTCCGGAGCGCCGCCCGCCCGATCCGGCGGACCGTGCAAAACGGAAACCCGTGCCGTCCGCGCCGGGAACAGGTTTGTCGGGGCTGGCTTATCCTGTATGGCGGTGCCGGGTGTGCGGATATCTGGCCGCGCGGGACACGCCGCCCGGCGTCTGTCCGGTCTGCCATGCGGAAAAGGACCGGTTCGAGCTCTTTATGCCAGGCGGAAACACACGGTAACGGGCATGAATATTATTAAAAAGGCCCCGCCGGCAGGCGGGGCCTTTTTCTTATAAATTCCGCACACAAAAATCCGGCGCTGGCCGGCATGGCATGGCTCAGGCGGGGCGATGGAGTGTGTAACCCTGCGCAAGCAGTGCAAACGAAGTCTGGACCAAAAGGAAACCCCGGCTTGCCGGTAAAGCGTAATAACAACCGGCAGGCCAATGGCACAAGCCGGGGGAGTTTCATCGCGAAGATAAGGTAATGACGGCGCGATATACGGAGGTTGCTGCCCGGTAGGCGGGTGCGTGGCGCGCGGGCGGGGTTATAGGCGCCGGGCAATGCAAGCTTGACGGCGGGGGCCCTGCATTGGTGTGTGTGCGCCGGCAGTCCGTGCAAGCTGGCGTGGCGCGGGCCGCGGATTTTGTCCGCGGCCCGCGCCACTTTCAGTCAAACCGGCCGGTTTTTAAAGATTGCATTTGGCGGTGCTGGTTTTGATGATTACATCCTTAATGGCTTCCAGTTCGCCCGTCATCCTGCAGATATCGGAGTCTTTCCCGTCCACAATCAGCGTAATCACATGCATTTTTTTGCCATGGTACGGCATCCCCATGCGTCCTGCGATCAGATTGCCGTGCCGGGTAAGCACTTCGTTGACCTGCGGCGCGGCGGTTTCCCGGTTGTGAATGATAATTCCAACTATTCCGACATAATTTTCCATTTCAGCCCCCTTTGTCCTAAAATCTTCGCTGTTGTCGCATCAACAGTGTAATATACTTGCCGGGCCGGATTCAACGGTTTCAATCCGGTTTGGCCGGCCGCGTTATCGGCCGCAGCATTTTTTATATTTTTTGCCGGACCCGCAGGGGCAATCGTCATTTCTGCCGATTTTCGGTTCCTCGCGCCGGAAAGTTTCCACCTTGACCGGCTCCGCGCCGTCCTTTTGCTGTCTGGCCACTTCGGGGTGTTTTCCCATCCACGATTTGACCTGTTTCATGCTCTTGAGATCAACGCCGTCCTGCGCCATGCGTTTGGCCAGCGCGACTATTTTTTTCTTTATGTCGGGATTGTCCAGCTGCGCGCGCAGTGGCTTGGGCAGTTTCGCCAGTTCCGCTTCCAGCTGTTCCTCGGTAAATTCGCTCTTTTTTTTCCTGTCGTTTTTTTCCTTCGCTATGACGGCGGTTTCCGCGGCGGCTGGCGCGGCCGGTTTCGGCTCCGCTTTCTTTTTTCCGAACGATTTGAAGATGTCCCAAGCCATAAAACACTCCTCCTATAATCTGGGTATTTCCGTTTCCAGGATCTGGATGACGCGGTTCACTTTCACAAGAAAATCTTTTTCCTCTTCCACAATAAAGCGGTTCGGGTGGCCTTCCCATACCCGGTCCATCTTCCTGTCGAGCAGCAGCGATTCCCTGTGCGATTCTATCCGGGTTTTCGACAGCTGGTATGCGAGCTCCTGTTTGGGCGAGCGCAGATGCAGCACGATCGAATAGCGGCTGAATTCCTCGGCCAGCCCGGAGTGCAGCGAATCCAGAAACGATTCCCCGTCTTTCGGCCAGTAGGCCAGACCGTCGAGCGTGCCGCGGTCGCACAGAATCACCGAGGCCTGCGGGTTGTTGAGCGCGACTATTTCCTCCAGCTCCCGCACGGTGTAATAGATGGCGCGCTGGATGTGGCGCATGTTCTCGTCGCCCGGCTGGCGCGGGAACCCGCCGCCGTACAGTATCGTGGCCGCCTCCGGCACAACCGCCACTTTCTTGCCGAAATGCCGCTGCACCACTTCGATAATGGAGGTCTTGCCGCCCGACGGCCCGCCTGTGAACACCACCTTTCCGGGAAGTTTTTTTGTCATAGTTTGCGGTACCCTGTCAATTGCCGGGCGCTGGTTTGCCGGACTTTCGGTCGGACAGCAGTTTGTTGATCGTGTCGAGCGTTTCGGCCATATATGCCTTGAACGCCGGTATTTTGTTTCTGGCCATCATGCCCGCCGACCGGTTTTTCATCGTCAGGAAATTCATGAATTTGCCGTTCTGCCTGATGCGGAAATCAAGATGCGGACCGGATGCCAGGCCCGTCATCCCCACATAACCTATAACCTGGCCCTGCATAACGCGCGTTCCTCGCTTCGTTTTGGCCGAATAACGGCTCAGATGCCCGTAAGCCGATATAAAACCGTCGTTGTGTTTTATCTCTACATAATTGCCGAACCCGCCTTTGCGGCCGGCGAAAATCACCACGCCGTTTGCGACGGCCGACACCGGCGTGCCGGTCGGCGCGGCATAATCTATTCCAAGATGAGGGCGGAAGATTTTAAGGATCGGGTGAAACCGCCGCGCGCTGAAAAACGACGAGATCCTGCGGTAGCTCAGCGGCGCGCGCAGAAACATTTTTTTCAGTTCCTCGGCGTTCTCGCCGTAAAAAACCCCGTTGAACGAAAAAGCTTTTTTCAGGCCGGTTTCCTTGCCGCTGTAGGCCGCGCCGAGAATTTTCTGGGCCAGCAGTTCGCCTTGCGGCGCGCGGGTTTCCTCCCAGACTACGGCGAACCGGTCGCCGTCGCGCGTTTCCGTGAAAAAATCAATGTTCCAGGCGAACGCGTCGGCAAATTCCATGATGCCTTGCGGCGAAATTCCCTGCGCAGCCAGCGAGTTCCACAGCGACCCGCGTATCAGCCCGCACGCGTTTCTGCGCTCCACCGTGGTGGCGATCTCGAACGTGCCGGCCACATATCTGCCCGTGCCGGTTCGTGCGGCGAAGTATTTGCTGGTGCCGCGGGTGATTTCCAGCCGCTGGAATAAGCCGGAGGTCGAAATGGTGAGGTCGTATCTGTCGCGCGGCGTGAGCGCCGACACTTTCAGCGTTTTCGAAACCGCTTTTATGGCGTCGGCTGCTTCCTGTTGAGGCAGGCCGTGCCGTTTCAATACGAAATACAGCAGATCGCCTTTCTGAAAATGTCCGCCGTAGCGGTTAAGCGTTTGTGTCTGGGGGTCCGGGAGCGCGGCCCGCTCTTTCAGTTTCTTCCAGTAAATCGCCGTGCAGCACAGCAGCAGCGTCAGCCCGCCCCACACGAGTATCCGCGCGGCGGAACCCGCTAATGGCTTCTGAAAAGGGGAAACCGCAGAGTGAGCTTTTATCCGCCACAGCGCGCGTCTGGAATTTTTCTGTTTTAAAACCATCCTCTATAATTTATCAAATCAGCCGGAAAGTTTAAACTGGATTCTTGTCCGCGCGCGCATGGCGCGCGCCAAGCCAGCATATGAAAGGCGGGGCGGTGACAGTCTTTTTCGCGCGCATGCGCTGGTTCGGGCGGAACATGCCAAGGCTGCCGCCGAGCAGGTCTTGTCCGCGCGCGCTGGTTTGCGGTATGCGCCGGCGTACTGCCCGGCCGGCGGAAAAAAAGTCAGTTCCTTTTAAGGTAAGCCGCAAGAGCAATGGAATTGAGTTTGGTGGCAGGCGTGTCGGCTCGCGACGGCAGAATCGCGGGTATTTTCGCGCCGACCAGTATTGCCGCCGCGCCGATCCCCGCGCCCAGCTGGATAATGCTTTTGTAAACCAGATTGCCGGCGTCAAGGTTGGGCATTAAAAGCAGATCCGCGTCGCCCGGCACCACACCGCCGGTTATGCCTTTTTCGTCCGCCGCGGCCCGCGAAAAGGAAATGTAGACGTCGTAAGGCCCTTCCACAACCGCGCCGGCAATGCCGCCGCTGCGGTTGAGTTCCGCCAGTTCGCGCGCCGCCACGGTGCTTGGCATGGCCTCGTTGACTTTTTCCACCGGACAGACTACCGATATTTTCGGCTCCGCCACGCCCAGCCTGTGCAGAATTTCTATGGAATTGTTCAGGATTTTGACTTTCTGGCTCAGGTCGGGGCTGATAAGAATCGCGGAGTCGGTTATCACAAAAGGTTTTTTATAGTTCGCAGCCGTCAGCAGCGCGAAATGGTTGAGCAGCGCGCCCGGCGGCACGAGCCCGGCCTCCTTGTTGAGGATGGCTTTCATGTACAGCCTGGTGTCCACCAGACCTTTCACCAGAAAGTCCGCTTTGCCCTGTGTCACCAGCCGCACGGCTTCGGCGCACATGTCCGCCATGCCGGCGCAGTCAATGACAGTGAACTTGGCGGTATTGAGCCCGCAGCGCGCGGCGGTGCCGGAAACAGCTTCGCGCTCGCCTATCAGATAGCCGCCGGAAATCAGGCCGGCTTCGTCCGCCAGTTTAATCGCCTCAAGCGCCTCCGGGTTGTTGGCGCCGGGCACGGCCACGTGATTCGCCCGTCCGCGCACAAGACCGAGCAGTTCGTCAAAGTTTGAAAAGTTCATTGGTTCGCTCCGTTATTTATATTCCTGCACCGAGGAAGGATCTTCAAGCGCGCGGGTCGCCGCATCCATGAGCGCGCGGTTCTCGTCGCCGCCGGGAAACTCTATCACCGGCGCGAGCCAGTCTATCCGCGCGCGCAGTTCCGGCATGAGATGTTTGTCATACACTATGCCGCCGGTAAGCACGATCGCGTCCACGCGGCCGGCCAGCACAACGGCCATCGCGCCGATTTCCTTGGCGATCTGGTACGCCATTGCCGAAACGCATTCATGCGCTTTTTCGCGGCTGACGGTGATCTGCGGATCCTTCTCGCCGGTGGCGATGAATTTCTCAAGCGCGATCAGGTCCGACGTGCCGGTATACGCCACCAGCCCGCCGCGCCCCTTGATTTTCAGTTTAATGTCCGCATGGCCATCCCGGCCGGAAAAACACAGCCGCGCCAGCCCGCCGGAGGGCACGCCGCCGCTGCGCTGGGGGGTGAACGGGCCGTCGCCGTCGAGCGCGTTGTTTACGTCAATCACCCGTCCGCCCACATGCGCGCCCACCGAAATGCCGCCGCCGCCGTGCATCACGATGAGGCGGCAGTTCTCGTATTTTTTGCCCAGCTTGCCGGCCGCCAGCCGCGCGACACGTTTATGGTTGAGCGCGTGAAAAATTGAAATGCGCGGATTCTCCGGCATTCCGGAATAGCGGGCCAGCGCGTGCAGCTCGTCAACGACCACGGGATCGGCGATGAAAGCGGGACAGCCGGCGTCCTGCGCGATTTCGCGCGCTATCAGGCCGCCCAGATTGGACGAATGGTCGCCGGAAACGCCGTCGCGCAGATCTTTCGTCAGCGCGTCGTTGACCGCGTAAGTGCCGCCCGGTATCGGTTTTACCAGCCCGCCGCGCCCTATGACGGCGGACAGCGAGTTCACTTCTATCCCGTTTTCGCGCAGCAGATCCAGCACGTTTTTTTTGCGGAACTCATGCTGCGCGGTTATTTTCTGATGGTCAAAATCCTTCAGATCCGCCGGGCTGTAGCGCAGGGTTTTTTTGACCAGCTGGCGTCCGTCTTCATATATGCCCAGCTCATCCGAAGTGGAGCCTGGATTGATGACAAGAATTCTCATGACCATTGCATTCTCCGGGCCTGCGCCGGGTTCCGGCCGGAGCGGGCTTGCGATTTAAAATTTGCGCGACATCACTATGATATAAATTATTTTCGAAATTGCAACTTGCCGCGCTCAACTCCGGCTGTAAAAAATGCGCCGTCCGGCCCGGCGGGCGGCGCATTTCCTTTGCGGAAACCGCAAGGGCCCCCGCTCAGGCGGGGGCCCTTGTGTATAATTCTGAAACAGCCTTTATTTTACGGCGGAGGGAACGACCGGCGCCTCTGTCACGACAGGCTTGGCGAAGCGGCTGTTCCAGCTGACTCTGAAGATGTCTTCAGCCGTGGCCGCGGCCGCCGCGCCTTTGAGAATGATCGCCGCGTTCCGCGACTGGTAGAAATAGGCGCGTTCCCAGTTCGACGTGCTGACGAATGCCATTTCCCCGTCAACGGTGAAATATTTGCAGTGTTCCACCCGCGCGAATTCAATCTGTTCCTGCGAATAAGGGGCGATGGACGAAACCTTTATGCTGATGTTGGGCACTTTGGCGAGTTCCTTGATATCCCTGGCCGCGGTGGAATCGCGCATGGTCCAGTCAGCCACGATGAGTTGCACTTTAACGCCGCGGCCGGCTACCCGGGTCAGCAGATCGAACAGCACGCGCCAGCCGCCTTTGGCCTTGAACTGCATCACCTGTATTTTGACCGATTTCCGGGCGTTTTCAATATAGCTGGTGAGCTCGGCAATTTCCGAGTCCAGTCCGCCCGGCGTGAAAGATGCGGGGCTGAAAGCCGGATAAACCGCAACCGAACCGCCGTTGTAGGACACCGTGACGGCATTCGCGCTGGTTATCGGATGCTTGGCTACCGGCAGCGGAGCGGGGATGGCCCCGGTCTGGGAGATTGCCCAGTCAGAATTGAACACGTCGGTGAAATTGGCCGCTATTTCGGGGATGCTCAGCCGCACTCCCAGCTCGTGGATCTGCTCCAGCGAGCGCCAGTCGAAATTCTGGCTGCCGACATACAGATCTTTCCCGTCCACTATGAAGTATTTGGCGTGCATCACCCCGCCGCTGAGTTTGCTTATGTTGATTATGCGCAGTTCCACGCCGGGAACTTTTTTCAGTTCGTTGGGGGTTTCGGGCATTTTGTAATAAAAAACGCTGTCAATGAGGATCCGTACCCTGACGCCGCGTGCGGCGGCCGCTTTTATGGCGTCCACCACATTGGCCATGGCCGAACCCGGCCGGCTTACTATATAAAATTCCCCTATATCAAGCGTCTTGGAGGCGGAATTTATCATGTTTACCCATACCTGCGGCGCCCGGGCGGTAAGTGAGGAGCCGTAATCGGTTTCCAGTGGAATGCTTTCGGCAAAAACGACGGGTGAAGCTTCCGCGAACCGGGCCTGGCACATAGTCAGGACGAGCAGCAGAGCTAGTGTTAGTTTTTTCATAACGTTTTCAATCTCCATTTAATTGCGGCAAACCCGCGTGGTGCCGGGATCGGGAACCTTCGCATCGCACGGCTGTTTATGGCCACAACTGCCAGCCATTACCGAACCGCGTGAACCAGCTCGTAAACGGGCACAATCGCTGTTTCCGGTGCGACGGCGTTTTCGACGTTTTCTGAAACTAGTATAGCATACTGGCTGCCCTTTGTAAGGGGTAAAGGGCCTATTTGAAAATAGGCCCTTGCGGTTGTTCCCGCTCAACTCGGCCCGGCCTGCAATTATGATAAACTCTTGTTCAAATGAAAATAGCCGAACTGCTGAAAACGCGAAAAACGTTCTCGTTCGAGTTTTTTCCGCCCAGGACGCCGGAAACCACCCGTCATCTGTTCGACGCGCTGGAGCTGTTGCGGGAACTCCGGCCGGACTTTGTGTCCGTAACGCATTCGCCGTCCGGGTTCGGCACTCTGAAGACGGCGGCGCTGGCCAAGCTGATACGGGACCGGTTTGATCTTAACCCGATGGCGCATCTGGCCTGTATTACCCATACCCGTGCCGAGATAGAAGGCATTGTGCGCGAGCTTGACCGCATCGGCATAGATAACATTCTGGCGCTGCGCGGTGATTATCCGCCCGGCTACGCCGGCTCATCGGCCGATCCCCGCGGCTATAAGCACGCACACGAGCTGGTGGCGCAGTTGCGGCAAATCTCGTCAGCGTGTATCGGAGTGGCGGGGTATCCCCAGAAGCATCCCCAGGCGGCTACGCTTGAGCAGGATATAAAACATCTCGGGCGGAAAGTCGCCTGCGGCGCGGATTTCATAATAACACAGCTGTTTTTTATCAACGCCGATTACTTCAGTTTCGTGGAGCAATGCCGGTCGGCGGGTATTACTGTGCCCATAATACCCGGCATTATGCCCGTAACCGGCTACAGCCAGCTGGAAAAGTTTTCGGAAATGTGCGGCGCTGCCATTCCGGCTGTTTTGCGCACACGGCTTGAGCCTGTTAAAAACGACGACGCGGCTGTTGCCGCCCGCGGAGTGGATTTTGCCTCGGAGCAGTGCCGTCAATTGCTGGAAAACGGCGCGCCGGGCATACATTTCTATACGCTTAACAAATCACGCGCCGCGCTCGCCATTCTGAAAAAACTTAAAGACACCGGCCTTATTTCCAATTGATATCCGGTTAGTGCGGGGTTAAATGATATTAGCTTGGTTGCCGATGCTATTCGATTCTGGTTATCATTTGGTAATCGCTTATTCGGACGTATAGTGTAAAACTCGAATTGCTCGGTTGCGGATGTTTGGAAAAAGGTTATTATGAGGGTTGTTGTAAAATGGTTATCTTTGTATTTTTTGCTTAATATTTAATATGCAAAATGCATTAAACTTATAATTGTTTTTAATTGCGAAAAAAGGGATTGACAAAACGGAGTAATACTGGTAAGATAATTATACCGTTATAGTATTAACGAATTGCCGTGAAATGAGAAATACAGTTGTGGCCTGCGTTAACGGCGGAAATCAGCGTGCATGACAGCGAATGCGCCGGCCTGACAGTACTGATCATATCCAAAAAGCAAAGACATCTCGCACCGCAGCGGTTAACGGTTTTTATCGAGATACTATAACGGTTCGTTTTGCAACAGTAGCCGCGCAAGCGGCTATCTGTCGCCCGAGCCCCCGGTCCTCTCCTCCCCCTCACACTACCGGGGGTTCACTTTATAAGAACGCTCCCCCGTAAACAGGGGAGCGTTCTTATTTGCGCTTTACGGATGAAGCGGCAGGCACTGCCATCCGTTTCACGGTGTGCGGCGGTTTTAATGTTTTGACGGCGGCTTTTCAGGCGGAGATATCAGGTATGGCGGGTGGATGGCCTTCGGGCCGAAAGGCTGTCCGCGCGTAATATTTCAGAGGCTGGTTTTGGCTGCTTCTAGGTGAGGGCTGCGCCGCTATGCCGGCCCCCCGTCCGTCATGCGGAAAAAACGGCGGATTTGCGGCGGGTGAAGGCGATTGTATGCTCCGGAAAATTCCCGCTCTCAAGACGGGGGGAGGCGGCGCGGATGCCGGGCGGTTCAGTGTTTCAGCTTAAGCGCCGCGACGGTTTCAACGTGTTCCGTATGGGGAAACAGGTCGAACGCTTCCAGTCGCGTTGTTTCATATGCCGCCGCCAGTTCCGCCAGATCGCGTGCCAACGCCTTGGCGTTGCACGATATATAAATCATGTTTTCCGGACGTATGGCGAGCAGTTGTTTAAGGGCTTTGGGGTGCAGGCCTGCGCGCGGGGGATCAATCAGAAACACGCTGTCATGCGCGAACGCCGTGCCGGATTTCACCTGTTCCGTCAGCCAGTCTTCGGTTCTGGCGCAGACAAACCTGACATTGGCGATCGAGTTGAGGGCGGCGTTTTCACGGCCGTCGCGCACCGCGTCGGGCACGAATTCAACGGAAACTATCTCGCGAACCCTGTCGTGGCAGGCGAACCCCAGCCCGCCGGCGCCGCCGTACAGATCGTAGAGCGTGCCGCAGTTCAGTTCCGCCACCAGTTCCCGGATCCGGCTGTACAGCCGCTCCGCCGCGCGGGTGTTGGTCTGCAAAAACGAGCGCGGCGTGATTTTAAACGAAAGCGTCAGTTCGGGCGCGCCCTCCGGGCCGATAAAAAATTTTTCCGCTATATATTCCGGCCCGCAGAGGTGCGTTATGGAGTCCGCCTGTGCGGTATCGGCCGCGGCGTCGGTTTCGCCGTATAAAACCGCCGCGTCAGCCCAGACCGACCGCACCGCGTTCACAAAGCCCTCTTTGTCAAACCCGCCGCTTTTCAAAAACAGCACCGCCATTTTTCCACCGGTGTTTTTTGCCTGGCGCACCAGCAGGTGCCGCAGCATGCCGGTGTGAGTCTTCGCGTCGAGATAGGGGGTCTGCGTGGCCTGCGCCCACCGGCGCACGGCGGAGAGCAGCGCGCCGGAATCGGGCGAGGAGATGAGGCATTCGGTCAGGTCGAAAGCGCGGTCCCAGCGGCCTTTTTCTTTCATGCCGAACCGGTCTTCGAAATATTTTGGGCTGTCGGGCGTGGTTTTGAGGCGGTCTATCTGGCGGCTGAACGAAAACTCCATCTTGTTGCGGTAATACAGGATATCGGGCGACGGGGTTATCGGAATCTCGTGCGGCCAGAACCGGCCCAGCAAGCCGGCCAGCGCCCGGATTTTCAGCGTCAGCTGGCGCTGATACGGCACGTCCTGGCAGGCGCAGCCGCCGCAGACCTTGTAATGAGCGCAGAGCCTGGCCATTTCGCATGGCGGAATCGCCGCGTCACACATTGAAGCGGAAGAAGCAGATATCGCCGTCGCGGATGATGTAGTCTTTGCCTTCGGATCGGACAAGCCCTTTTTCCTTGAGGATTTTTTCGTCCCTGTATTTTTCAATATCCTCGAACGAATAGACTTCCGCGCGGATGAACCCGCGTTCTATATCGGTATGGATTTTGCCCGCCGCTTTCGGAGCCGGGGTGCTGACCGGGATGATCCACGCGCGCACTTCGTCTTCCGAGCCGGCGGTGAAAAACTCCATCAGCCCCATCAGCCGTTTGGCTTCGATGACAATGCGTTCAAGCCCCGTGTATTCGCTTCCTATTTCGGACAGAAACACCGCTTTTTCTTCCGGCGTGAAATCCGAAATTTCCGCTTCCAGCCTGATGCACAGGTCAAGGAACCCCGCATTGCGGGATTTGGCGAACGCGGACATTTTTTCAAGCAGCGCGGCGTCTTTCTTCTCCGCGGTGTTGCCGACGTAAAGCACCGGCTTGGCGGTCAGCAGGAAAAGATCCTTGAGTTCGCCTTCGCCGAACGACAGCGCCGATGCGGGGTTTCCGGCGGCCAGGCAGTCGCGTATCCTGGTGTAAACCGCCTGCCGGGCCAGCGCCTGCTTGTTGCCGCTTTTAACCGGGCCGGTATTGCGTTCGATGAGGCGTTCAATCATTTCCAGATCGGCCAGCATCAGCTCGGTTTCGATGATCTCCACGTCGCGCATGGGGTCTATCCCGCCCATGACGTGCACCACGTCCCCGTCTTCGAATAGACGAACCACATGGATGACCGCGTCCACCTCGCGGATGTTGGCGAGGAATTTGTTGCCAAGGCCTTCGCCTTTGCTCGCGCCTTTGACCAGGCCCGCTATGTCCACAAATTCGATTGCGGCGTTGACTTTTTTGGGCGGCCTGAAGATATCGAACAGGCGGTCGAGCCGTTTGTCCGGCACGGGCACGATGCCCACATTGGGGTCAATGGTCGTAAAAGGGTAGTTGCAGGCCTGCGCGCCGGCGTTTGTAAGCGCGTTGAACAGCGAGGATTTGCCTACGTTGGGAAGTCCGATAATGCCTATTTTCATAAGAGTCTGTTCACCGTGTTTATGATTGGGGGCAAAAAAAACAGCCGCTCTTTGCCCGGCCCGTACGGGATTCGAACCCGTGGTCTCTGCCTTGAGAGGGCAGCGTCCTGGGCCGCTAGACGAACGGGCCCGGCAAAAAGAAGCTGTTAGCAGATTATATCAAATTCCGCTTCTTTTGACCGCCTTTTTGCTTGTGGGCGCATTCAAGGCACTGGTGCAGCAAAACCGTTAAACACTTCTGTTGGTGTATAAACCCCCGGACATTTCCGGGGCCGATTGTTTAGCCGCTGCTCGATTCTTCCGATTTTCCGCTTCCTGTATCTTGGCGGAATCCGTTTTCTTTGGCAAAAACCGCCGTATCAAACCGTTCGTATTTTCTACCGTTCCTTTCTCCCAGCTGTGGTACGCCTCACAAAAATATGACCGCGTTCCGAGTTCCCGGTTCAGCTTATTGTGTTCATGGTTTTCTGAACCGTTGTCGTATGTTATGCTTCGCCTGAAGTGCGCCGGGCGCTCCCCAGGCGTGGCGCTTGGTGCCGCGCGAAGATTAATTTCTGTTCATCTGCTCCTGCGTTTGATGGTAATGGCAAGGGTGTGTTTCGAGTGGCCGGGCGGCTCGGCTGCGGTCAGCCCGGATCAGGCAAATGCTCCGTTGCGGTGATATTGGTCACATTACGGATACACTCCCTGACGGGACTGGCGGCCCGTATCCTCGCACTGTATTGCATTTGCATCAGTTAAGGGTTACAATGTAGCGACATTCGGGTTATAGCAAGCAGAGTTAATTTCGGCGGCTCAGGGGAAGCTATGCGCATGCGAGAAAAGAAATTTTTTCGTTTTCCTTTATTTATTTTCTTTTCATTTTTAGCAATATTTGCGGTTGAAACACGGGCGGCGGAAGTGCAGCCGCTGAGCGGGCGCGTAGAAATGCGGCTTGCCGGCGGAACCGGCTGGAGCCGGGTTTCCGGCCTCACCACCGTGGAAAGCGGTTCATATGTGCGCACCGGGTTCCGTTCCAAAGCGAAAATCTCCTGGAGTGACGGTTCCGTAGTGGAACTGGGTCCCAATTCCAATTATCAGCTTCATCTGGACGACAGTGCCACCGGCCTGAGCATGACACTGCTGGCCGGAAAACTCAAAGCCGCCGTGGGCAGACTCAGAGGGCGCAAGTTTGAGGTCGGCACCACCAACGCGGTTTGCGCCGTGCGCGGAACCGAGTTTGAAGTGCAGGTGCACAATAACAATACCAGCGTGGTTCTTTACACGGGCAGTCTGGCCGTGTCGGACAATTTCGGCAACCAGCGGCTGCTGGAGCCGGGTTATTCCGTTGATGTCGGCCCCAACGGCATGGGCGACCTGAAAAACCCCGCGAAACGGAACCAGGAACGCAGGGAAAGCATTAAGCAGAACCTTAAACGGGAAGTGGGCCTGAATATGAACAAGGAGCAGGTTCTGTCGGCCGCGGCGGACGAAATCCGGCTGGCCGAATACCAGCAGGGCAAGGTGATGGTTGATGTAAGCGGCCAGCGGGTGCGGCTGGAGCAGTATATAATGCGGCCCGCTCCGAACCAGTTCAAGCTGGTTTCTCTTAACGACCGGCCGGGCCGGTTTGATTATTTCTATTATCTGGGCACTTTCAATACCAATCTGCCGGCGGATTTGAGCGTGGCGCTTGGCCAGCTGGGCGGGTGCGTCGGTTCCGCCTGCCAGTACAACATGACGGGTTATGAGGTCGGCCGGTCCAATACGACTGACACGGTGCTGGAAACCGCTTCCGGCGGGCATATGGTGGATGTCAACGCCAACGCCGATTCATCCGACGACGTGACTTCCTATTTCGACGGTACGCTCAACACTTATGTGCTGCTGAACGCCGGCGACGCGTTTTTCAAGACCTTTTACGACGCCTATTCCATAAAATATAACGATATCACCTTTCTGTCGTGGTCGCCGGTGTCGGGCGCGGGCACGGTGAGCTCGTACCTTACCGGGGTCGCCAACGGCGTGAACAAGTATTACATAACGGACGGCGGTTCGCTGGGCTCCGCCAACGGCGGCGCGCCCGTTTTGAATGCGGATCTGCATCCCGACGGCGATCTGATGCATGACAAGCTGAAACTCACCTACGGCACCGGCGAATACTGGGAGCAGTATGACAATTATCTGGTGGATGACCGCGGGAAAGTGGCCACGCTGTCGGATTTCGAGGGCCTGCGCGGCGGCAACGAATACACCCAGAACATGCTCAAATGGAATTTCGAGCAGGTGGTGACCTGCAATCTGTTCGAGGGCCGGAAAATTGATCTTGTGATCGAGCCGAAAACGCTCATTCAGTCCAATTTGCTGCAATAAGCCCGCTCTGCGGGCGTAACAGGGAGAGTTTTGATGATATTCAAAGCTGCGAAAAAGGCGTTGTTTGTATTGACAGGCTGTATGTGCGTTGCTTCGCCCGCTTTTGCGGAGGCGGTGCCTTATTTCAGCGCGGATGTGCTTGGCGGACAGTATTTTTACGACGGCAACAGCGGTTCTCTTTCGGCCAACGCCGACGTGACCGCTTCCGTAGGGCTGGACGCCGGGAGCTGGTTCCTTACGCCGATTTACGAGGGGCGCTATCAGAGCACCCAGCAGGTTTATGATATCGTGGGCGGCGGCACGATGTTTAACCAGATGATGAGCCATCGGCTGTCGCTTTCCGCGATTTATGAGTTCGCTTATGGCTGGACGGTCAAGCCGGAAGCCGGCTACAAGATTTATTATCTGAACGAAACGCGCGACGAAAAATGGGGGACCGGGCTTTTTGATTACCGCCGCACGAACACCGCCGTAACGGTGGAGCATATTTACGCGGATCCGTTTTCCGTGCGGTTCGAGGCTGATCTGTACTGGCTGAAATTCCCGAATTACACCTCGCTTGAATCGCAGGTCGGCGGCGATATGGCGCGGGAGCTGGCCGGCAAGGATGTGATTAATTCCAGCAATCTGGCGTTTACCGCCAGCATCAACGGCCGCCTGAACATGTTTTTGTGGGATGCGGCGCTGGGCTACACCAGGCAGTCGTTCGGCAGCCAGCATGTGGTCAACGAGCTGGGCCTTTTTGACAGCGCGACACGCAACGACAATCTTGTTTCCGGGCGGGCCACGCTGAAATATCCGGTGAAACTTTCGCCTTCCTCGATTGTCATTCCGGGGCTCAGCCTGACCTGTGCGCATAACGGTTCCAACCAGAACAGCTATGACGCCACCAGCGCGAAGTTTGTGCCGGAGTTTTATAATTACTCGAAAGCGCGCGTCGGCGCCGACGCGGAGTACCGGCGGCTGGTGCCGGAGTATAAAAACAAGTATCTGGCGGTTGATTTCGGTTTGTCTTACGGACGGACCAGCTATCCTTCAAGGCCGGTGCAGAATTCCGCCGGGGCGTACGGTACGGACAATATTTATCTCAACGAGTATGTGTGGCGACTGTCGGGCTCGTACCCCGTGTCACAGAAAGTTGATGTCGTGGCCAGCGTCATGTACGGCAACCAGACCTCCAACATGAGCTATGAGAAACTATATGTTTACAATTTCAACATTTTCACCTATCTGGCCGGAGTGAAATATGAATTCTGAAAACATGGCAGTCGTGCCGCCTGAAAAACGGGAGAACATTATGGCGCGGTTCTTTAAGCATTTGACCAAATACCTGTGCGCGGCGGTTGCGGCGGCGGCCTTGTCCGCGGGCGCGGCGCAGGCTTATACCATAAGCGGCTATGTGCGGGATCAGAGCGGCAACAGCATTTCAGGCGTCAGCCTCAACGGCTTTTATCCCGGCGCCACCATTTACGCCACTACCGACGGCGCGGGTTTTTATTCGCTTTCATTTCCCACCGCCGGCGTTTCCTGCGCGGTGGTGCCGCAGGTAAGCGGGCCGGGCGTATATTTCACACCCGAACGGGCGGATTTCACGCTCACGCAGGATGTCACCAGCGATTTCGTGCAGAATGTGAGCGCCCAGGACGGCGGCCAGTGGGAGTTTGCGGAGGTGGCGGCCGGCGTTTCCGCGCGGCTGGCCGCAAATGAATCCGGCATACCGTTTATGGCGTATGCCGTAGAGCAGGGCAGCGCGGTTTACGCGAGTATAGCAGGCGGTTCTATTCAGGCTCTTTTTACGGCTCTCGCCGATACGGCTGCCGTGCCGGCTCCCGCAGTTTACGGTGGCCACTCTTTCATGGCGTATAAATCCCTCTCATCAAATATCATGCTGGCAAGCGATGAAACAGGAGTGTGGACTTCCACAATAGCGGCTGGCGCGGGGCCGTCGCTTGACGTGTCTTTGCGGGTAAATTCGTTCGGCAGATATCTGCTGTACCGCGGCACGTTTTTGACATTGATGCATGACGGTGCGGAGTCCGTCGTTTCGACTGATGCGGCCTGCGGCCTGAAATCGGCGCTGGCGGTGGATTCGTCAGGCACGGCGCATGTGCTGTACAGCTGTTCCGGCTCGCCGCAGCGGCTTTTTTACGCGAAGCTGTCGGGCGGGGAATGGGTTTCGGCGCTGGTGGCGAGCGCTTCGGAGGATACGTTCGATTCCGTTTCCCTGGCTGTTGATTCCGGCGCGCTGCCCTTCGCGTCCTATGTGCTGGCCTCGTCCGCTGACGGAAAACGCACGCTTTTCGCGGCGCTGCCCTCCGAAAGTTTCACAGCAGAAGTAAGCACCGGTATCGTCAGTTACAATGCGGTCGCGTTTATAAACGAAACGGGCAGGAGCGTGCTGTTTACCGCGACCGACGGGTCCGGCGTGCCGTACCTGCAGAACCGGACTTACCTGTCTTCAGCCGAATTTTCCGACAGCATGATAAGCCAGGCTTACGCGCGGCAGATTTCGCTGGTGTCCGAAATCGGGCCCTATATATCTTACGCGACACCGGAAAACCGGATTTTTGCAGGGCGGATGGCCACTTCTTCTGTCACCTGCGCTATTTATGGAGCCGTTACGCAGAACAGCGCCGGTCTGTCCGGCGTGACTGTTTCTGTTTATGGCGGCGCGTCCAGCCATACTGCCACCACCGATGCGGGAGGCTATTATGCGGTGACGGGCCTTTCAACCGGATCTTATGTGATCACGCCGGCGCTGGCGGAAAAGGTGTTTGAGCCTGCGCAGGCGACTGTCAATCTGCAAAGCGATACCGAGATTGATTTCACGGCTGCTACAAAAACCTATTCGGTAAGCGGCTCGGTGGCGGCGGGCGGGGTCGGGCTGGCTTCGGTGAGCGTGACGGGTGTCAGCGGCGGCGAGTCCGCTTCGGCTGTCACCGACAGCAGCGGCGTTTATCTGCTGACCGGTCTGCCCGCAGGCGTCTGCACTGTCGCGCCCGGCCGGGCCGGTTATGAATTTGCGCCGGCCGCGAGCAGTTTTACCCTTTCAGCGAACACGACGGGGATTGATTTTGAGGCGGCCCTGTCGCAGCTTTACATAGCGGGCTACATCATTACGGAAGCGTCCGAGCCGGTGGCGGGCGCTACGGTTACCGCGTACAACGGCCAGATCTCATGGATGACGGTCAGTGATGCCGCCGGTCTGTATTCGTTTGCCCTGGCGTCGGGTTCGTATCTGCTGGCCCCGGTGAAAGAAGGCTATGCGTTTACTCCTTCCTCCCGCACGGTTTCGCTTGCTTCGGCAAGTATTTCTGGCGTCAGCTTTGTCGCCGTTTCCACCGCCAGCATACCGCTTTATGCGCTTGCCGGACAGGTTACGAAAAACTCCGCCGGGTTAAGCGGCGTCTCGATAGGAATAACAGACGGCAGTCACAGCGAGGAAGCCGTTACCGACGGATCCGGCAACTACGGATTTTATGATCTGATGGCGGCGCAGTACACGGTCACGCCGCAGCTGGAAGGGCTGGAGTTTTCGCCGGCTTACTCCGTGGTGACGGTTTCGGGCGACGTGTCGGGCGTGGATTTCACGGCGGAGGATTCCGGGGTTCTTTCCGCAACGGTTACGGCGGTAAACACGCCGCAGGCTTACGCGTGGGAGAACTATCCGGCATTCACGCTGGCGCTGTCGGCCGACAGGAATGTTTTTGTCGGATCGGTGACGGTCAGTTTTGCCGACTCCGGCGTGTCGTATAACGATATCTTCGCGATGTTTCTGTATGAGAACGGAACTCCGGTCGCCAGTTCCTATAACAGCGATTCCACACTCGGGTCGGCAGTGAAACGGGAAGCGCTTATGCCGGTTTCGCTTTCCATAAGCACCGCGACCCGCACGTTCACTTTAATGATACAGCCCAAGTCTTCCGCTCTGGGCAAAACCGTTTATCCCGTGTTCGCCGGGTTCAGTTCGGCGGCGGGCCAATCCGTTACGCCGCTGCCGGTGGGCGGAAATGTCGCGCTGGTCGGCTACAAGGCATATGCCGCCAGCTCCGGCGGTCTGGCGACAAGCATTTCCCTGACCGCGGGCCAGAGTGCGCTGATTGTCGCGCAGGGCCAGTGGCAATATTCCTCCACCGGCACCGCCGGGCCGGACGGGGTGTCCGGTTCCGTGTGCGGAACCGGGTGCCAGCTGCCCGGCTCGCCGCGCGGCATGCTGCTGGCGCGCATCGGTTATTATTCCACGGTTTTTTATCCCGTCGGCTCAAGCGCGACGATAACTTCGCCGGCCGGAGCCGCGACCGACAGCGTCTATCTGTCCATCAACGACGATTATTTCACTGATAACAGCGGCGGGCTTTTCGTTCTGCCGCAGATAGTTTCACGCGTGATTGTGTGGACCGGAGCCGGCGGCACGGAATACGCCGCCGAACCGCTCAACTGGAACACCGGCGTCGTGCCCGCCAACGGCGACACGGTGCTGTTCAGTTCAATGGTTGCGAAAGCCTGCGCATGGAATATCTCTGCCCAGCCGAAACTGATTACGCTGTATTATTATCCCGGCGCGCTGAATGTCGTCGGCAGTTATACCCTGCTGGCCGAAACGCTGACGATCAATAATTCCAGGCTGCGGATGAGCGGCACGGCGGCCGGTGCGCGGCCCTACATCAGCGTGGGCACGCTTAACGCCATTGATTCCGAACTGGTCTTTTCCGATGCGATGGGCGTTTCTGCCGATAATTTTTCAGTGCTGCGCGGCACGGTAAGCATCACCGGGTCGGATTATGCCGGTTTCGGCGGGTGCAGCGGGCATTCCGTGGTGCTTGAAAACGCGGCGCTCGATATCAGCAGCGTGGCGTTCCAGAATGCCGGCACCATAAGCGTGCGCGGCGGTTCGGTTGCGAAATTCGACAACGTGTCGGTCAATTTGAGCGCGGAGGCCTCCTCGCCAATGGTGACTGTTTACGGGTTGTCCGGCTACAACACCTTTGACCGGTGGAATTTTTACAATTACGGCGGCTCGGCGGTTTACAACGTTATTTCCACGGGCAATGCGTCCGGCGCGCAGGTTGTGTTCGCCAATGCCGGCGGCAATTACATGGGCAGTGTCCACAGTCTTAATCTGGATGGCGCGCTGCGCTGGGAGCCGGACGGCGGCGGAACCGCCGCGCTGGCGCTCACCGCGGTTTATTCCGCTACAGACACATACACTTACCGGTTTGAAGTGACGACGGTTACCGGCACGCCGGTCGCGGCAGGCAGCGCGGCAGCCGGAGCCAAGAGTATTTTATTCAGCGGGCTTACCGCTCCGGCCACTTATTATATAAAGGCATACGCCGATGAAAATGGCAATGCTGTCGCTGACGGTTATGAGCCGAAAGGGAAGGCGGCTGTCGCGCTGGTCGCCAATTCCAGCGGCGCCGCCAGCGTTGCGCTGGCTGATTTCGGCAAAGCCGCGGGGTATCTCTACAGCGTTTCACAGAGCGGCAAGGTGCTCGGACAGGCGTACAGCTCCGGCGCGCTGGTTGATCAGGTGGAGCTGGGTTCTCTTGCTGACGGAACCACCGTGCACTGGGAGCTTTATCTGCCGACCGGAACTTATACGCTTAACGCGTTTGTTGATGTCAACGGCAGCGGTTCGCGTGACAGTTTCGAAGCCGGTTTCTCCGCGGAAAACGTTGAAATCTCAAAAGGCGCGGAGAATTATCTGGGCAACGCCGGGCTGGTCAGCGCGGCTGTCAGCACGGTTTCCGTGTCGGCCGCGGCGGGGCATGACGGCATCATTTATGCGCGCGGCGGCTCCGCGACGCTGTTTAATCTTCTGGCGTCGGCTTCAGGCGACCCGGCGGTCATCTCCTCGTTCTCGTTTTTCTCCGCGGGCAGTTATTACGCGGCGGGCGCGTACGCTGTCAATGTCACGCGCGATTCGAACTATAACGGCCTGTGCGATGCCGCGGACAGCGTGCTCGGTTCCGCGTATGCGAACGGCGGGGCGGCGGTTCCGCTGACGGTGAGTTTCAATCCGGTCGTTGTTTCCACCGGGCAGAGCGAGCGGTTTTGCGTCACGCTGGCCGGAGCGGTTGCGCTTGAGCGCAACAGTACGGTAGGCGTTTCGCTTGCCTCTTCCGGGATCGGCGCTGCGAACGGGCATGTGGAGTTTGCCGCCATAACCTCCACCGTGACGGTTAAATTCAACGTGGACGCGGCTGTCGCGGTCAGCTCCTTTTCTGGCGGAACGGGCACGGGCGTGTATCTGGAACCCGGCATGGTGGTCAGTCTGGTTTCCACCGGCACCTGGTATATTTCCGGTTCCGCGGCCGGCGCTGGCGGAGCGAATTACAAAGGCGGTATTCTGCCGGATGTCAATTCCGGCGCGCTGATGGCGCGCGTCGGCATCGGTCCGTGGTTCGCGGTGGGTTCGGCTTCGTCGTTCACTTATACGATGATTTATAGCGGCGAATTGTATTTCGCCATGAACAAATACCAGACTTCATCGGCGTCCGGCAACCTGCTTGTTGATTTCAGCGCGGTCAATCCCGGCAACGGCGCGGCGGGCAGCGTCAGTTACGCCGGCGCCAAAGCGCAGCAGCTTTTTATAAAAGCGCAGTCCGTTTCATCCGGCGATGTTCTGGCTTCCACCAGCATGGCGTTGAACGGAGCGGGTTCCTATCCCTACAGCCTGACTGGCATTTCCACCGGCACGGCGTTTTTCATTAAAGCCTATTGGTCTGACGTTTCCACTTCCGCGGTCGGCCAGTACCGCGAAGAACTCACCATGTACACAGGCAGCGTTCGCACCGGTCTGGATTTCGCGGTTTTTGACGGGTACGGGGCGCTGCCGCTCACGGTCACCTATTACGGCTCGTTCGCAGATAAACTGATTGCGCATATGATAGTCGGGGCCAGCGAGTTCGAGCGGACTGTTGCAACCGGTACGCAGACCCTTGCCCTGCCCGCGCCGGGTATTTACCGCGTGGCCGTTTTCGAGGATCGCAACGGCGACGGAGAACCCGCCGGACTTGAGAACATGGGCATGTTCGGGTATGACGGGCCGGTGGCGCTGTTCGAGCAGAACGGCGGCACCGTCGCGGTTACCGTAGGCGGGACTTCCGCGCCTGTCGCGATTACCGTATTGCCGAAAGGCGGACTGGCGGGCGTCGGAAAAATCTGCGGTCTGTCGGGCCGGTTCATGTTTGTTGCCGGGCACGGAATTCCGGGCACGGCCGGCTATCAGGCCGAAAACTGGGAGAGCAGCTGGCTTGACGGCGCCGCTGCCAACGCAAGCTGCCTTTCCCTGAACTACGATATAGGAATGCTGCGCGCCGCGACTGACTATTCCCTGCTGCTGTTCAATGATTCAAACATGAATGACATCTATGACGACGGCGAGAAATTTTCATTGCTGGCGGGCCCGATTTCGATCGCGACGGGGATGGTCGTCAACCGCGATATCACGCTGGTAGCCGTTTCTACCGTGCCGGTCATGCCGTCGGCCATAAGTACATACGCCGTGACGGCAAGCTCGATTGTATGGACCTGGCCTTCGGTGTTCGGCGCTACCGGCTACATGCTTTTCTTTACCAGCGGCAGCACCGTCACTCTTTCAGCGACGTCTTATACGGAAACCGTGGGCGTTCCCAATACCAGATCGGGTCTGTACGGAGTGGCGGCTTACAATGCGATCGGGCTTGGCCCGGTAAAAACCGTGGAGAACGCTGTGTACACAAGGGCGGCAAAGGTTGCCCTGTCCGTCATGTCGGCGGATAATGTGTCCGTGCGGCTTGCTGTTGACCGGGCGGGCAATCCCGCCGCGACGGCTGTGAACATTTATCGCTCGGCCAATTCCACGGCGGCGTATGTGCTGGTAAGCTCGCTTACCGCCGGAGCTACCCAGTTTGCCGACATTTACGGTGTTGTGCCCGGCGTGCAGTACTGGTACGCCGCCACGGCGTTCAACGGCAATTATGTGGCGGGGGAGACGTCCGTGCCGGTTTCAACGGTCACGCCCTCGGCGGCTGGCGCCGATTATGTGCGCGGCACGGTATACTATTCCGGGCGGCAGCAGGGTAACCTGCGCGTGGAGCTGTTTGGGTCCGCCGTGCGCGATGGCTGGGCCGTGGCGAACGGCAGCGCGGCTTTTTCCGCGATCGCTTCTTTCAACGGGTTCATGCTGGCCGGAACCGAATCCGGCGGGGTGTATAAATCCACCGACGGGATCAATTGGGTTTCCGCCGCGACGGTGAGCGGAAGCGTAAAGAGTTTCGCGCAGAACGGTTCGGTGTACTATCTGTCAGGCTCGAAAGGGATTTATTCCGGCTCCGGTTCGGGCAGCTGGTCGCTTGTGTACGCCGCGTCATCCGGCATGGGCAGGCTGCTGGTTTATAACGGGAAAGTCTATTGCGGGGACGGGAACCGGCTGGCGCAGTCCTCCGGGTCCGGGTTTGATGTTGCGGAAACGGGCATCCCAGCTGCGCGTGCCATTTCCAGCCTTGCTGTGTTCGGCGGTTATATGTACGCCGGCGTGCTGCCTTCCGTTTCGGCCTATACGGAAACGCAGGGCGATTATGTGTATCGCGCGGCGCTGGCCTCGCTCGGTTCATGGACTGCCAGTTTGAACGCCAAGATGCTTGGCGTGTATGATCTTGCGGTATGGAACGGCCGGTTATATGCGGCCAGCGGCAATTCGGGCCTGATATTTTCGCTGGAAACGGCGGACGGAGTCTGGTCGAATACGGCCGTAGCAGCTACCAAAGTGGTGAATTTCAGCAGTTTCAGGGGCCAGCTGGCGGTCGCGGCGCAGACCGGGCCGGGCGTGCTTGTTTCGCCCGAACACGGGCGGTGGGCGGCGGTTGCCCCGTCCGGGGTTGTTTATATGAACGGGCTGTGCCAGTTCAACGGCAAGCTGTACGCCGCGGCGGCGGCAAGGCTGTACGCGGGATTCGCCCAGCCGGCTTACAGTGTCGTGTCGCCCGTCCAGAGCCAGAATTCGTTTTATATTTCCGGCGTGCCTGCCGGCACGCCGTATTATCCGCGCGCATTTGTTGACGTTACCGGCGACGCGGTGCTGGAGCCCGGCGAAGACAGCGTTTTTTACTCTACTTCGGTCATGGCCGCGGGCACGGCGAACATGACGCTCGCGGTTTCGACCGGCGCGCCTGCGGCGCCCGGCGCGCCGTCAGCCTGCGCCGTAAACGGGGTCGTCAGCGTGTTGTGGACGGCGCCGTCCTCCGCGTCCAATCTGCTGGGCTATCGCGTGTACCGCAGCACGGCGCAGGCCGGCCCTTACGCGGAAATTTCCGGTTCTGAACCGGCCGGTTACGTGCCGTGGAACAGAACCTCGTTCAGCGACTCCAATCCGCCGAGCGGTTCTGTCTATTACCGGCTCAAGTCGCTGGACTGGGGTTATAACGAGAGTGCCGGCGTTACGGGGCTGCCGGTGAATGTTTTGCAGCCGGGCCGGATAGAGGGTTCGCTATACAGCCTTTCAGCGTCCACATCGGTTCAGTATTATGTGACCGTATCAAGCGTTTCCAGCCCGCTGGGCGCGGCGCTGTATTCCATCCCGCTTGCGGACGGCCAGTCTTATTCCGCGCCCAACCTCAGCGACGGTCTGTACTATGTGCGCGCTTTCGCCGACGCCAACGCCAACCGTGTGTTTGACTCCGGGGAAGCGCTGGGCGCTTACGGCGGCATAGCGTATCCGTACGGCGTGTATGTGAATTACGGATCCGTCAGCGGCAGCAAGAATGTTACGGTGTGCCCCGTAACCCGGATCAGGCCGGGCGACAGTCTGAATGTTGTAATCAGCTCCGCCGACTGCGAAATCCGCGACTCGGGTGTTTCGCGGCACGGGAAAATCTTTTCGTTCGAGGTGGGGTACGGCGACGGCAAAGTGTCGCCCGGTTCCGGCATCCAGCTGACGGCTTCGGGCGGCGGGCTTGGTTCGGCCGAGCTGAGGCTGATTGACCCGGATTTCAACGCGATGTTCAACACGGGCACGATTTATTACGGCGCGGATACCGAAGGCTTTTATTATCTCGAAGCGGCCGCGCCGGCGGAGAACGCTGCCGGCGATGTCAACGTGTCGCTTTACATCAATTCCAATTCCGGAGGAAAGATTACCGGCGTCGCCAGCTATTACGGCGCAAGCACGGGCACCGCGGTTTTCATGCTCTACCGCAAGGCGGAGTATGACGCGGGCAACTACTGGCCTGTTAATATGGCGACCGCTCCTGTGGCTGACAATGCCGCCAGTTTTACCATGTACGGCATGGAGAACGGCCTGTTTTACATGACCGCGTATGTGGATGTTAACGCCGACGGCGTGCGCGAAACGTGGGAACCTTACGGTTTTTACGGGTCAGTGCAGCCGGAAGCGCTGGCCGTGTCTAGCGGAGCCGCCAGCCGGGTATCGCTGGCGCTGACCGACCCCGTGATGGGATCCATCAGCGGCTATGTGACTTATTCCGGCAGTTCGCGCGGCAGCGTGCGGGTTGAAGCGCGCCAGCCGCGGGAAGGCAATGATTCGAACGACTATGTGCTTTACGCTTCCACAATGTTCGCGCGCGCTTCGGAAAACGTAAGCGCGCCGTTTACGCTTGCGGGGCTGCCGCCTTCCGCGAGCTATTACATCACGGCGTATGTGGACGCGAATGACAACATGTCAGGCGACACGCTGGAACCGAACGTTTTTGAAGGACCTTATACGGTAGCGGCCGGCTCGGTGACGGAGAACGTGTCCGTTTCGATCGCCGATATCGGCACCGGCGCGCCCGGTTACGCTTCCATTACCGGCACCGTCACCTATGCGGGCGGTGCGGTGACGAGCCGGCTTATGCTCGGTTTTTTTACGGACACCGAGGGAAGGCATATGCCCTATACCGCTTTCGTCGAACCGGACGGAGCCACCGACACCTGGCATTTCAGCCGCAGCGGAATTATGGGCGGCACCACTTATTATATCGGCGCGGTGCTTGATTTCAATTCCAACGGGTTTGACGATGCCGGCGAGCCGAAAACCATGTTTATGGACGGCGACGGCAATCCAGTCCCCGTTTATCCCGCGGCGGATGGCAGCGCGGCGGTTTCCATGACGCTGTCTGCGCTGCCGGACGGCAGCATTTCGGGAACGGCGCGGTATTACGGGTCGCAGGCCGGCAAGTACATGAGCGTCAACATTTATTCCGACAACTGCCGCAGCGATTATTGCAGCGCGCGCTACCGCGTTCTTCTGACAACCGCTACGCAATACCCGTTCACGGGCGAATTTCTGCAGGACAGCACGAGCTACAGCATTTACGCCTATGTGGACGTAAACGAGAACCAGACCCAGGATAACGGCGAGCCGGATTATTCCAGTTATCCCGATAAACTTGAACTGGGCGAGGCGGACCGCGCCCTGACGGGCGTGGATTTTACTGTCACCCGGTCCGAAGACCGCTGGAATAACGCCACGCTCCGCGCTTCTTTCGATTACGACGGCGCGCAGCGGGGCGATGTGTACATGCGGCTGTATCAGAACGGCGGGGCGGTCGCTTCGCGGACATCCTCGCCCGTAAGCTATACGGACGGAGCGGTTGTGGTGATGGCGGGCCTTTCCACCGGCGTGTATACCGCCGACGCGTTTATTGATACCAACGGAAACGGGCTCTATGATTCCGTATTCGAGCCTTACGCGCAGGTCAAATACGGCGGCTCGGCGCAACTGGCTCTGACTTACAAAGATCCCGTGCTTTACGATGCCAGCGCGACGTTTAAAGATCCCGGCTCGGCGAGCCTGTCGAGCGGCGCGCTTACCGTGGCGGGCCTGATCGCGGTTAAATCTTCTGCGGCGGGCGCTTTGCGCACGCTGCTGTTCAAGTATTCCGACAGCGCGGACGCGATGCAGATTCCTTTGCTTAACGGCCTGATCGCCCGTACGGCGGGCGTGGGCTGCAGTTCCTATTCTTTCACCGCGCTTTCATCGGGCAATTATCTGGTGCAGGCGTTTATTGACGTCAACGGCAATTACCAGCCGGATGACGGCGAGCCGTGGGGCCAGAGTGCGGTTGCCCTTGTGTCGCCGGTTCCGTCCAGCGGCACGCTGGCGCTTGATTTCGCGGTGTCGGACAGGACCTCCCTTAATGTCGGCGGCGAATTCGCGTATCAGGCGAGTTCCGCCACCGGATATGTGCAGGAACGGCCCGGTTCTTACGCCAGGCTGTTTTCGATCAGCGGTTCCGCCGGCGACGTGATCAACGCCGGCATGACGCCCGCCAGCGGGTTTTCGTATGCCCGGCTCTATCTGTACGGGCCGTACATGAACCAGACGGGTTCCGCGCTGCGGTATAATCTGCTTGCCTCCGCCGAGGCCGACGCGCAGACCGGAGCGGCGAGCATTCTTGCTTACAAACTTGCGCAGTCCGGAGTTTACACGCTTGCGGCGGTGGCTTACGAAGAGGCCGCGGCCGGCGGTTTCAAACTTAAATATCTGCGGTCCGGGCAGGGCAGCGGCTCGATTTCCGGAACCGTTGACTATACCGGCAGCCGCGGCGGAAAATTCATCGTGGCAATATTCGGCGACGCGAACGTATACACCGGTTCCGCGCTGCTTTACACAACTCTGCCGGTGGCCGGCGCGTTCAGTTTCAGCGGTCTGCCGGGCGGATCGAACTATTATATCGGCGCGTTTATTGACACCAACGGCAACGGCATCCGCGATGCCGGCGAGGATTACGGTTATTATTCCGTGGCCGGCTCGACCGTGCCGCAGGGCGTAAGCGTGCTCAACGGGCAGGATGTGTCCGGTTTGCGGGTTACCGTCAACAGCGTATCCGATCCTGCCTCCCAGGCCCAGGTCAGCGGCGTGCTGAACTACTCCGGTTCGCTTGCCGGCAACGCCCGAGTGGAAGCGTGGACCAGTTCCGCCTACACCGGCACGCCGGCGGGAGTGCGCAATATTGCGTCGCCCGTATATCCGCAGGCGTTCAGCATGCAGGTGCCCGGAGGCTCGGCGTATTACTTCCGCGCTTATGCGGATTCCGCGCCCTACGGCGAGTTTGACTTGAATGCGGAAGCCGCCGGCGCGTACAATTCGGGCCAGCCGGTCTATTTGAAACAGGGCGGGAACTCTTCGCTTGATTATGTCATACAGCTTAACGATCCCGGATATGATCCGACCGCTTCCGCGGTCGGCGGAGAGGGTTATGCGGCGCTGGTTTCCACATCCGCGGCCGCTGCCTCTTCTTATTCCGGGCAGATCAATTTTGTCGCGGGCGCGAGCGGTATCCAGCAGGGCGGCCGCATAAGCGTGGCGCTGCCGTCCGGCCTGTACGCTACGCTGACCACCGTTACGGCATACGGGTACGGAGTAGTGCAGGCCAGCGCGCCCGGTTACGATTCCGGGACGCTGAGTGTCAGCGCGGGCCAGTCTTACGCCGAGCTGACCGTGCTTTCGGAAGCAGGCCTTGCCGCGGGCGCGACGGTGCAGATTACGATCGGCCCGCTCTATCTGCCATGTGCCAGCGGCGATTTCGCGTTCAGCGTAGGGTCCAGCCAGAACGGCTCGCTGGCGCCGAAAGCGCTGCGCAGCGGCCAGCCGGTTCTGAGAATTCTGTCCGGCTCGGCCACGCGTTTTACCGGCAGGCCGGCGGACGCGGCCGAGTCTGCGGCGTATAACTTTTCCATAGTGTCGGGCGAGGATGTGCCGTTCGTGGCGACCGCGCTTGACACCTGCGGCAATCCCGCAATCGCCGGGTCAACCGTAAATGTGAATATCCATGCCCAGAAGCAGTCTACGGTGACGTGGATGTACAGCGACGATCCCAGCGTGCTGTTCAGCACCGGTTCGCAGTTTGTTTCCGTCGCGACGGTGGCGTTCGCGGCGGGCATGAGCAGCGCGCCTTTCACCGTCAGGGCCACGCAGGCCGGGGCGCAGAAAACCATGGTGTTCCGGTCGTCGTCGGGCATGTACACCGATTCGGTGTATTTCACCGCGCTTGCCGGGGTTCCGATAACCGGGGCCGCCGTTTCCAGCGCGGTTTACGGGGTGGGCAGATCCTCCGTCACGATCGTGCCCAGCGTGAATGCGACCGGCGGAGCGGCCTACATAAATTTCAATCTCTCGCTCGCGAACACTTACGACAACTGGCAGGTGGTTATAGCGTCCAAACCGTTTATTGCCGGCGCGGCGGTCAGCGAAATCTGGCAGTTCTGGGGCAGCGGCACGCCGGTGCCCGGTAAAGTGGTATGGAACGGCAGGTACAGCTATAATAACAGCATTGTGCCGTCCGGCTGGTATTATGTGAAGATAGCATACAGCGGATTTACCGACACCAGCCTCAAGATATATGTGCAGTCGCCGGAGGTTTATGGCGTCGTGCGGGACGAGTCCGTTTCGCCCGCGGCGGCTGTCGCCGGCGCGGTGATCAACGTGTTCAGCGCCAGCGGCGGCGGATACGCCAAAACCGCCGAGGACGGCAGTTATTCCATTCCCGGCCTTTCGAGCGGCTCTTACCGGTTCGAAATCGCGGCCAGCGGGTATGTGAAACTGTCTACGCAGGTGACGCTGGGCGCCGCCCGCACCAATGTTGATTTCGGCATGGAGAAAGCGGCGCAACTGGTTATCGTGCCGTCGCTTTCGCAATCCAACCCCTATCCGAACGATAGCGGCGGCGGGGTCAGCGCGTATGACGGAACGCAGAACTATTTCACCAACATCAGGCTGAAGGGCGGCACCACCTCGTTTGTTGCGGCTGACGTGTGGGACAGCCTGACCAACAGTTATGTTTCCAGCGACAGGATCGCGCTGGATGTCACTCCGGGCGTGTACAGCGTAAACGGCTATCTGGACAATTACGGAAACGTGTATGTCGAGCGGGTGGAAGTGTCCGCTTCCGGCGCCACGGTCGAACTGCCGGCTTTTGAGAGCCGGCGCAACGTATCGGGCACGCTGACGGTAGCTTCGGCTGCGTACAGCCGGTATGCGTCGCTGAACGCGGAACCTGTAAACGGCAACAGCTCAAGCCATTGGGGCTGGGCATCGGCTGAAATACCCGCCAGCGTTTCCGGCGCGGCTTATCATGTGTACGGGATTGACGCGGGTTCCTATACCATCAGCGCCACGGGCGACGGACTGCCGCGCGTGTCCACGCTGGTCTATATAACAGCCAATGATCTCAGCGGCGTTGACTTCGACTTCACCAAAGTGCAGAACAACGTCATACGCGGCACCGTCACGGTGACGGTGCAGGACGCGGCGCAGTGGTCTGCCCTTAAAACCCAGATGGACGGGAGTTTTATGGAGGCCCGGCTTACCGCATGGGCGCCCAAAGGGTCTGGCTATGCGTCTGAAAACGTGAAATTCACTTCCGCGAGCGTGAGCGGGCTGGTTGCCAGAGCCGCATACACGCTTACGGGCCTTGACGCAGGAGCGGAATACCAGGTTTACGCGGAGCTCAGTCCTTACAGCGAGGGCGATCCCGGCGAATATACATCGGTGGGCGCGCTGCCCAAACTGGTCACTATTTCGTCCGCGACAGGCTTGGCGAACCTTGATATCGGTTTCGCGCGGGCGTCCGGCACGATAACCGGCACGGTGTATCTGCCGGAGGGCAGCAGTGATTTCGGCAATGTCGCCATGACGGGCATGGTGACCCAGTCGGAAAACCCCTACGAGATCGGGCAGGTGATGAACGAAGGCGGTTCGGATCCCGTCACTTCATTTCCGGGTTTCAGGTGTTTTAACGGCGCGGCCGCCGTTAACGGCGTCTGTGCGGACGGCGTTAACATAGCCAGTTTCACGGTAACCGGACAGAAGACCAAGACCATGGACATGGTTTTCACTTACGGAGCCACCGGGTTGAGCAGGAGTTACAAACTGACCGTTGTCAACGGCAGCACGGTTACGGCGGTTGTTGACATGCGGGCCGACACCTATTCCATTTCGGGCGCGGTCATAAACCGTATCAACGCCAATTCGCTGAATACCATGGCCAGGCTGATCGCCAATTCCACGGTCACCGTGCCGGCGGGTTATCCGGTGCAGGAAGGCACGCTGCCGATCGAAATGGTGCGGCGCAGCGCGAATTCTTTCTCGACTACCGTGGATTATGACCCCAGTCTGGTGCGCGTGGGTTATATCACGCAAAGCGGCACCTATACCATAACGGGCCTGCAGGAGGGCGTTTATACGCTGCGTACCCGCGGGCTCAAGGAATGCACGACCTGTTCCGTCGCCGTCGCGCCGGTCGAGAAACTGGTTACCATGCGCCACGCCATTTATAACACGGGGCTGGTTGTGGTGGATTCGGCGCAGACCTCCACTTCCGCGGTCAATGTGACGCTGATTGACGGCTGGGACGTTTCCGGTTCCATTTCGCTGCCCAACGGCGTCAGGGATTCCCGCGTTTTCGCGCTTACCCTGACAAACAAGCGCGGGGACGTTGTGCGTTCGACCCAGATCGCGCTAGGCAACGTTTACACGGGCGAAAAAGCCAATTCCGCCTCGTATACGTTCAGCCGCCTGCCAAGCGACGATTTTTACACGCTCGCCGTGGCGGACACCGCCACTTCAACTGCCGCGGTGCGCTATACCGCCGCGCCGATAACGTTCCCGTCGCGCAAGGTGTCGCCTTCGGGTCTGCAGTCGAGCCTGACCGGCCAGAATGTTGAAATGGTGGTCGGCGCGCTGCTTTCCGGCAAATTGCGCGACGCCAATTCCGGCGCGCTCATTACCGTGACGAACGCCACACTGCTCGCGCCCAGTTTCAGCTGTTTCGCGCAGGCCAACCCGTGGGTTACGGGCGGCTATTACGCTACGGTTTCTTCCGTGGCGGTCACGATCAACAACGCCACGGAATACAAGCCTGTCGAAGCGGACGGCACATTCCGCATCGGCCCCGTGATGCCGGGCGTCACCTATGACGTGCAGTGCAGGCAAACCGAATGGAATTCCGGCTATATCCTGCGCGGCGCGCAGAATTATTCGCCCGCTATCGTGGCGGCGGTCAAGCCTTCTGCCGGCGAGAGCCGCGATCTTGGCGTGCTGGATCTGAAGCAGGGGCAGTCCATCACCGGCACCGTCAGGGATTCGGCCGGCGCGGCTGTTCCCAACATGCTGGTCAAAGCCAAACCTTCCTCGTCCGATATTGACATGGAAGTGAAGACCTATACCAGCCAGACCGGCGCGTTCAGCCTGTGGGTGTCCACTTATGTGTCGCGGTATTATGACATTACCGCCAGCCCCCGCGAGTATTACGACGGGGTGTCCACTGGCACGTTAATGTATAAGGAGGTAACGCTCCGTAATCAGGATCTGCAGGACCGGACTACCTTTGCGTTCACGCTCAGCCCCGTGCGGGGCGGAGTCGCTGGCCGTGTGATTACGGCGGACGGCGGCGCGCTTTATTATCCTTACGGGGATCTGCGCGGCTATCCCGCCGCCGCGGTTTTTCTCCAGCCTTACGGGGTGGTGCCCGTGAATAATCCGCTGGGCGACATTGAAACATATACCCAGTCGGACGGCAGTTTCGAGGTGCCCGGTGTTTCGACCGGAATATATACGCTCAAGGTTGTCAGCATCGGTTACGGGTTCGCGTCATCCACGGTCAATGTGGCCAGCACCGGCACGCTGGATGCGGGCACCATAACGCTGCGCCGCGGCGCGAGCGCCGAAGGCACGATACTGAAAACCGACGGCAGTTCGCCCAGCACCGATGAAATCGGTTCGGTGATAGCGGTTTCGCCGGACTTCTCGGAATACCTGTTCGGCACGCTCGACACGGATGCGCTGTCGCGGTCAGTGCAGAGCTACAGCCTGACGGGGTTCAGCACCGGAACTCTTTATTCCATCGCGCTGGTGTCGCCTGACGGAGAGGATATTACGTTCCCCGTCGAGGGCCAGGTTTCGTTCGACGAGGCCAGCTCGACCGATACCGTCACCGCCGACCTGACTTATGCGCCGGGCGGCGTTGACTGCGGCGCGGTGGCCAAGAAAACCGGAACCGCCACGTTCAGCCTCCAGTTCACCTGCTCGCGCCAGTTAAGAAGCCTCACCGCGGCGGACAGCACGGTTTCCCAGCTGGTGTGGCTTAGCAGCATAACCGCAGGCGGCGCGCCTGTTTCCGGCGACGACGGAACCGGCACGCTCGGTTACGGCGCCATCACCGCCGACCGGCGCGGACTGGCCGCCTCCTACGTCATGTCGAGCACTGAAGACAGCCGCTTCAGCATTTTGCTTACGGCATATTTCAACGCCATTGATCCGGCCACAGGCGACTATTTCCATATCGCCAAGCGGTTTGATTTCTACACCGGCATCCAGAGCGCGACCAGCCGCCGCATCAGCAACCTCATCGGCGGCGCCTTGAACGTGGAATCGGCTGAAGGCGAAAGCGAAAGTTCGGGGCTGGATTTCAATCCCGGCTGTCTCAATAACTCGACCGGCACGTTCGTGGTGGATTTGTCCACCACGATCGGAATGCAGAAGTTTACCGCGCTCGAAGACGTGCCGGCAACCCAGTCGCTCGCTTCGGCGGGCGCGCGCGACCGGTTCGGCGCGGGCCGCCTGCCGCAGGAAATTGTGGACGCGAGAAAAGCGTTCGCGGAAAAACGGATAACGGCTTCATTCCGCGCGCAGTCGAGTTCCACGGCCACTTACCGGGCGATCAGCTCGTTCTACAATATCTTCCTGCCCGCCGGCATCAACCATATCCTGCGCCAGAACGCGCGGCTGACGCTCAGTTATGACGCGGTGTCCGACCCCAATAACGTCAATGTCTGGTACTATAATCCCGACACCGGGCGGTACCAGCTGGAAGCCAGCAACCGGACCATTGACACCATCAACAACACCATCGCGGTGGATGTGGACCACTTCTCCACCTTCGTGGTGATGGAAACGCAGCCGGTGTATACCTCCACCACCGCATACGGCGGGCTGAATCTGGCGGCGTACAACTTCCCCAACCCGTTCAATCTTGAAACCAAGACGAAGCAGGTCAACACCTCGCCGGGTTCCGGATCCTATACTGCCGGACAGAATATCACCACGGAGGGCACTGTTATAAGGGTGGCGGTGCCGGCGTCGGCTGTTTCGGGCACGGGCCATATAAAAATCTATAATATGGCCGGCGAACTGGTGCGCAAGATCGGCATCAGCGGCGTTGCGGGCGGCGCCTACGAGTATTTCGCGTGGGACGGGCGCAACAACAGCGGCGAAAAAGTGGCCAGCGGAGTTTATATCGGAGAGGTTAAGGTCGATGATCAGCAAACTTTCTTTAAAATGGCCGTAGTCAAGGATTCAAAATACCGTTAACGGCGGTTGCACAAAGGAGAATGATATGAAATATAACCCTAATATTACCGCCGCCGGTCCGACACAGCGAATCCCGAAAACGCTCGGCGCGGTTTTGTGCGCGCTGGTTTTTTCATGCGGCGCGGCTTTTGCCGCAGGGGAAGGCACCAGCGCCGCCCAGTTTCTGAAAATAGGCGCGGGGTCGAAACCCGGCGCCATGGCCGACGCATACACCGCGCTCGCCGATGACGTGTACGCGCTGTATTATAATCCAGCGGGCATGGCGCGGATGGCGCGTCCGCAGTTCGCGGGCCAGCTGACGAACTATTTTCAGGACTCGGATTACGGGTTCCTGGGGTTCGCCTATCCGTTCAGGGACGGCAGCGGCGAAACGCGGCACAGCATCGGCGTTTCGATCTATAGCCTGAAAGTGAACAGCCTTGAGCGGCGCACCCAGGATACCGACAATTCGGCCGGCCTGTTTGACGCCAGCGACATGGCTTATTCGCTCAGCTATGCCTGCCGCGTGAGCAGGGGGCTGGGGCTGGGCGCGTCGGCCAAATACATCCGCGGGCAGATTGACGACGTGAAAGCCAGCGCGTTCGCCATGGATTTCGGCGCGCAGTATGTATTCGAGCGGCTGAGCCTGGGCGTTACGGTGCGCAACGCGGGCTCGAAAATGAAATACGGTTCGGAGGCTGATTTCCTGCCGCTGGGCGTGTTTTTCGGGCTTGGCTACCGCGCCGGCGACGCGCTCGCGCTGGCGCTGGAAACCTATAAATACCGCGACTATAAACTGTGCGGCGCGTTCGGCGCTGATTATACGCAGGAGCTGGTCAGATCGGCGTTGTGGGGTTCGCTGCGCGCGGGCTATACCACCCATAACACCGATTCGGACGGGTTTAATGGAGCCACTTTCGGCGCGGGGCTTAAATACTCCAAAACCGCGTTTGATTTCGCGTGGGTTCCGTTCGGCGATCTGGGCAACACGTTCAGGTATACGCTCTCCGTGCAGTTTTAAGCGCGCGGATCGGCCGGGAGCGATATCCGCGGGTTTCGCGTCACTGTGCATATTTTACTTTACCAGCTTGTTCTGACTTTGTTTTTCGCCCTGTTTTTCACCGCCGGGCGGCTGGCGTTTCTTTTTACTTTTGCAACGGGCCTGCCGCTGAACGCCGACTATCTGAACGCGTTGGTTGCAGGGCTGCGGTTTGATCTGGCCCTGTGCGCGCTGCCGTGCGGGCTGATCGCCGCGTTGCGGCTTTACGGCCGGGAAAGAACCGTTTCCGCCGTCGCGGCTGCGTTCGGCGCGGCGAGCGCGTTTTTTATTCTGGCCGAGTTTCCGTTTTACCGCGAATGCGGATCGCGCCTTAATCTCATGTTTTTCAAGTATATCGCCTGGCCGCATCAGCTGCTGACACAACTGGCCGGCACGATGTCGCTGCGGGTGGTGCTGCCGGTGGGCGCGCTGTTGTGGTTCGCGGGGAAATGGTCCGGCGAAGCGGCGCGCGCGCTTAAGCCGCGCGAAACTTCAAACCGCGCGCGTGCGCTGGCGTGGATCGCGGCGCTCGCTTTTGCGCTCGCCTGGGGCCGGCCCGCTTTTACGCCGCTTGAGCCGGCGGCGGCGTTTTTCTGTTCCGTCAATCTGCTTAATCAGGCGGCGCTGAACGGGCCGCACAATCTGGTTTTCAAGTCGGCGGAAAAGCTGCTGGGCGAGCAATACTCCAAAGCGCCGGACTCCGCAAGCGACGCCGCAACCGTTTCCTCCTATACCGGCCTGTGCGCCGGCGGGTTTGCGCCCGCCGTGGAACTGACCCGCGGCGCACAGCCGAATGTGGCGGTGATATTTCTTGAAAGCGTCTATACGGGGCATCTTCAGGCGGGCCTGATGCCGAATTTAAGCCGGCGCATTAAACAGGGTCTGTATTTCAGCGGCTATCATTCCAACGTTATCGGCACGATGCTGGGGCTTACGGCGGCGCTGTCGTCCTACGCGCCGCCTCCGCAGGATATTTATAACGCGACCGGGGTAACCGCGCCAACAGTGGCCCGGTATCTTGGCCGCGCCGGCTACGATTCGCTTTTTGTTTACGGAAAGGACGGCGTTTTTGAAAATATGGAGGGGTTCCTGCGCCGCAACGGGTTCAGCCGGTTTTATGATTATAAGGCGTACAGGGAGAGCGATCCGGTCTGGCGCGAGATTGACGACTCGCTTCTTTTTGATAAACTGGACGGATTTCTGCGGCAGGCCCGCCAGCCGTTTTTCGCGGCGGCGCTTACCTCCGCCAACCATGTGCCCTACCATGTGGCGGCCGGTTTCAGGGGCCGGCCCGGCGAGAGCGCCGTTTCCCGCGCGGTGCGGTTCACCGATTACGCGCTGGAGCGGTTTCTGGCGCGCGCGGAAAACAGTCCGTATTATAAAAACACCGTCTTTATCATAACAGCCGATCACGCTCCGCATTATCTGACGGGGTTTACCGAACGCGATTTCAATGTGCCGCTCCTGATTCTTTCCGCGCGGCTCAAGCGGACCGGGTCAGATGCGCGCATCTGTTCCGCTGTTGATCTGCCGCGCAGCATTCTTCGCATGTGCGGCGCGGACGAGCCCGCCGCGCCGTTTATCGGCGCCGGGCTGGAAGCCCGGGCACAGTATCCGGCGGCGTATGTGTCGAGCGTGTTCTATCACGGCGCGGTGACGCCGGAGGGGTTTTTCATGCGCGGCAACGACGAGGCGCGCGGGCCGGCTCTGCCGCTGTACGCCAAAGGCACGGCTCCGCTTAATTACGCTTCCGCGATGTTTCGCACCAGCGCGCGGCTTGCCGCCGCGAAGGATTCGCGCCTGCTGAAAAATTTTCTGCCCGGCTGCATGGCCGGGTTCCCGCGTCCGGCGGATAAAAACATCCCTGAAAACAGGCATGCGGCTCCTGAGTTCAAACCGCCAGCGCGACAAAAACCATAAAGCCTTCTGCGCAATAATAAGGAGGGCCGGGCACGTTTAATGGAAGCAGAGCCGGCCCGGCCGGCGGTTTTGCGCGGCCGGATTTACTATAATGCTGTATGGCAGACAGGTTCTTTCTGTCCGGCGCAAACCGGACTATTTTTTGCGGCGCGGGATAATCACCGGTTATGCTGACTCAACGTACTCCGATCTTAAGTCTTATCATACCCACTCTTAACGAAGCTGACAATATCGCCGAGCTGGTCCGGCGGGTGCATGCCGCGCTGCCGCTGATCGGACATGAAATTATTGTGGTGGACGACGCGTCACCCGACGGCACGGGCCGGATCGTGCGGAAGCTGTCCGAAACCGACCCGGCGGTCAGATTGCTGCTGCGTGAAACCGGGTTCGGGCTCAGTTCCGCCGTTATTGACGGTTTTAAAATCGCGCGCGGCAGATTTCTTGGCGTGATGGACGCCGATCTTTCGCATGACGCCGCCATTCTGCCGGAGCTGGTGCGGGGTGTGGAACTGGGCGCGCAGCTGGCGGTCGGCTCGCGCCGGGTGCCCGGCGGCGGCGCCGACAAATGGCCCTGGCACCGGAAACTTTATTCCAACGCGGCGACCTGGGCCGCCAGGCTGTGGCTGGGCACCGCGATCAGCGATCCTATGAGCGGCTATTTCATCGTCCGGCGGGAAGTGTTTGAGGAAATAGCCGGCTCGCTTAATCCCAAAGGCTACAAAATCCTGCTGGAAATCGCCACCCGCGCAGGCGTGTCGGCCGTGCTTGAAGTGCCGTTTGTTTTCAGGGACCGCAGGCAGGGGTACAGCAAGCTAAGCGGCCGGGTGGCTTCGCAGTATCTTGAAATGCTCTGGGATCTGCGGAAATACGCGGGTGTTTCATCCCGGCTGCGCCGCGCCTATTACAGCGGCCTGTATGCCCGGATCAAAGGCGCGCTCGCGCCCGGTTCGCTGCTGGACGTGGCGTGCGCCCGGCCGTTTGACGATTTCCCCGATCAGGCGTTTTTGATTCATGTAAACCGGCCGGACGCGCGCGGAACGGACACGGGGCAGGCGTCCGGTCCGTACCCGGCGGAGCGGGCGGAACTGGCGGAACTGCCGTTTGAGAGCGCGTCGTTTGACAATGTGATTGCGATAGACGCGTTTGCGCCTGTGAATAATGTTGCCGGCGCGCTTGCGGAAATACGGCGCGTGCTCAAACCGGGCGGTGTTTTTATCCTGGCCGAGCCGGACCGCGGCCTTGGCTGGAGGTTTTTAAGGCCAGTATGGACCGTGTTTTCCGGCAAAACACGCAAAGACGCGGGCTCGCTCCGTCACACAGCCGCCCTGTGGAGAGAACTGCTCGGCGCGCAGTTTGCCGTGCGGGCGGAGCGGCGGCACTGGCTGGCCGAACTGGTGTTTGTGTGCGTGAAGCCGGTCTGACCGCGCCGTTGCGCGGAGTTTCATTTACTAGCGCAAGGCTTTTCGCTATCATATTGCATATGGTCTGCGCCGGCGCGTCCGCGCGCCGGCGCAGGCGGGATTTTTGCGGCCGGTGCAGGGATTTTGGTTGAATGAACGGAGCGGGTTTGCTATGAATAAAAAAGCCTTGGATCTGAAGGTGGTTGTTTTGGCGGGCGGAGCCGCGCCGGGCCTGTGGCCTGAAAGCCGGGAGCTGCTGCCCTGGCAGTTTCAAAAGCCTGAATCCGGCGGCAGGATCACGGCGTATTCCCCGTTTGCGGCGGGTGATGATGCCGGCCCGCTTTCTCCGTTTGAAAAAACCGCCCGGTTCGCCGAGACGCTTGTGTCGCGCGATAGTATTCTTGTGCTCGCTGACAAGGAGCAGGTTTACGGCGCGGCTTTCCGGCAGCTGCGCGATTACAAGGTAATCTGCGAGCCGGACTACCGCGACACGGCGGTTTCGCTTGAGCTGGCCTGCATGTGGTCGCTTAACGAAAGCTACCGGTCGGCGCTGCTGGTTCTGCCGGCCGGGTTCGTCCCTGAAAACGAAAGCGTGTTCGAATTCAGCCTGCAGACCGCGCTTGACCGCGCGGCCCGCGGCGAGATAGCGGTTATCGGGTTCAGGCCCGACGCCAGCCGCGCGCATAAAGGGTATGTCGTGCGCAGCGGCGACGCGGAGGGTTCCTTTTTCAGCGCGGTATTCTCGGCCGAGCGGCCGGCGGGAAAAACCGAATACCACGCTTACGAAAAAGTGATGGTGTTCAAGCCGGAAGTGGTGCTTGAGGAGCTGAAACGCGAAATACCGGAACTGTACGCCGAGCTTAACAATATCGCCGGGGCGGATTTCTCGAAACACGGCATAAAAACGGTTTCACTGGAAAAGCATTACGGGAAGCTGTCCGCCCGATCGTTCGGGGCGGAAGTGCTGGGCAGGTCGGGTTCGCTGGTTTGCGTGCCGTGTCCGATGCGGTTTACCGCGTGCCTGGACTGGCCGTCAAGCTACGCGGCTCTGCCCAAAGACGGCAGCGGCAACAGTTTCCGCGGCCCGGTGGTGGATTGCGGCTCGCGCAACAGCCTTGTGCGGGCGAGCTGCCGCACGGTGGGAGTTGTGGGACTTGAGGACATGGCGGTTATCGAAACGGCTGACGCGGTGTTTGTGGCGCCGCTTGCGAAAGCCGGCGAGGCGGCTGCCATGGCCAACCGGTTCCGCGCGGGCAAAGACAAACTTTACCGCGAGCATAACCGCATAGAGCGCCCGTGGGGCGCGTTTACAATACTGCATCAGGCGCAGGGGTTCAAGGTCAAGCTGATCGAGGTGTTCCCGGGCGAGCGGTTGAGCCTTCAGTCGCACAGCCGCCGCGAGGAATTCTGGACCATTATAGCGGGTGAATGCGAAGTGACCTCCGGCGATTCTGTGGTTTCCAAAAAGCGCGGCGGCACGATGCATGTTCCGCGTGGCATGCGCCACGCGCTGAAGAACACCGGCACGGTGCCGGTGCAGATGATTGAAATCATGTCCGGCGATTATCTCGAGGAGGACGATACCGTCCGCTTCGCCGATCTGTACGGCCGCGAAGACGATATGAAAGGCGGAATGTTCAGTTGACGGCGCCGTTTTTTAAATCTCCTGCGCCCGCGGGCCGGATTTTTTCAATATGAATTCCGGGCCGGGCCGCGTTTTTTCTTCGTGCGTTCTGGCGGTTCTGTGTTCTGTTTTCTGTTTGTGCGTGGCGGCTTTTCTTGTCAATCTTGTTCCGTTTGATACCGACGTTTCGGTTCTGGCCGCGTCAAGCGCGGTCAAGCCGGAAGAATTCAGGCCGGAGCCGGCCGAACGGCTTGTTTATCTGATCGTTTTGTGCGCCGGGCCGGTTCTGCTTTATGCGTTCTACGCGCTGTGGCGCAGATATTTCGAGCGCGCGCCGCGTGATCCGCTTGCGGCGAAAATGCCGGGTCTGGCGGCCGGGCTTGGAATTTTCTGGACTGCCGCGGCGCTTTTAAGCAGTTACAGGCTGTCCCTGACCGGCGCGGCGAGCTGGGCCGCTGGCATCGCGCTGGCCTGCTGGGTGGCGTTGCCGCGCGCGCGGGCCGCGCGCGACGGGCTGGGCCGGATAGCCGTAGCGGCCGGGCGGATAATCGCGCCGCTGCTTGTGCTGGCGGTGTTCCTGCACGGGCTGTTCACGCCGGCCAATACGCGCGAAACGTTCTGCTGGACGATACATTTTCCCGCGGTGTTCCATTCGGTCTGGGAAGTTTTTAACGGGCGAGTCCTGCTGCATGATTTCGCCAATCAGTACGGGCTGTATCCGCATTTTCTCGCGCCGCTGTTTAAACTGACCGGCCTGTCGGTGCTGAAATTCACCGCGGTTATGTCGGGCCTGGCGGCCGGTTCCTATCTGCTGCTGTTCGCCGTTGTGCGCCGAGAGATCGCCGACAGGACAAGGCTGTACTGGTCGTTTGCGCTGGCGGTGTTTCTTCACTATTTCTGGGGCAAGCTGTCTTTTGACGAAGTGTATTTCCAGTATGTGCCTTTGCGGCTGCTGTTTCCGGCGCTGGGCCTGTGGCTGGCCCAGCGGTGGTGTTATGCTCCGGCCGCGCGCAACCATGCGTTTGCCACTGCGGTCTGCTGTGCGGGGATGCTGTGGAATATTGATTCGGGGCTGGTTGTTTTCTGCGCGTGGCTGCTTACGCTGGGGTTCGTGCGGTTTTCCTCGGATCAGCCGGCCCGCGCTCTGAAGCTGTTTGGCGCGGATATCGGTTTCTGCGCGTGCTCGCTGGGTCTGGTTTTTGCCGGGTATGCCGGAGCGATCAGGCTGGGTTATGGCGCATGGCCAGATTTTTCGAGGCTGTTTTCCTATCATTCTTTTTATTACGGGTCGGGTTATTATATGCTTCCGATGCGGGTGCTGGATTTATGGAATGTGCCCGCGCTGCTTTATGCCGGCGGGTTGATGCACTCGGTTGTCGTTCTGCGGCGCGATGCGCGCTACAGTCCGTCCGCGGCGGTTGTTTTCATGCTGTCGGTGCTGGGCGCGGGGCTGTTTTCGTATTATCAGGGCCGGTCGCATATCTACAATCTTTATTCGGTCTCCTGGCCCGCATGGCTGCTGGCGGGGATTTATCTGGACAGACTGCTGCGGCTCGCGCCGGAATTTCCCGGCGGCGCGGGCGCGCTTGAATGGGCGCGCGGCGCCGCGCTGGCCTGTTTTTTCAGCGTGGCGGGTTTATTGCTGGTTAACGCCGGCGTCATAGCGGCGGGCGCGGTTGAAAAACTGGCTTTTTCGGGTTATGACGGAACCGTGGTGTCGCAGGCCGGGTTTATCGGCGCGAATGCCGCGCCGGGCGAGAAAATACAGATTTTTTCCTACCGCCAGTCCGTGCTGGAACTGCTTTCGGGGCGGCGCAGCGCAAAGCGGTTTCCCGCGCTGGTGGAAACGGTGCGGCGGGCTGATTACGACGCGCTCGCCGACGCGCTCTGCTGTCCTGAAATCAGCGGCGTATTCATTGATCTGGAAACGGTAGGCTATGTGCCGGATAACGAGAAAATAGTCGCCCGGACGCGCCGGTGCCGCACGCTCAAAGCCTGCGACCGCGGATTATGCCTGTTTAAATAGACTTGACTGCTGCGCGCGGGTTGCCGCGATGTTTTTTCGCTGGGTAAAACTTCTGATTTTTAACTTTAATACCGCGCGGGCTTGCCGCGCGCAGGTTGATTTTGCCGCCGGCAAGAGTTGGCCGGATAGCCGGGGAAGAGCCTGAAAATGGTTAATGACCGCCGCTCAAAAGGCGTTATAAAGGACACTGATAGATACGGAACCGCTTGTAAAGCCTGCCGCCCACTTCTTCGATAATATTGATCATTTTGACATTGTCTTCCAGCACCCAGCCCAGATCGCCGCCGTCCCAGCCGAGTTTCGCGGCGGTGCGGATAGCTTCGCGCACCAGCAGCAGGTCCAGCCCCAGCATCCGGTATTCTTTTTTCACGCCGAGCGTTATGAGCCGGGAAAACGTAATGTGTTTTAACTGCCAAAGAAACGGAAGGAGGTTCAGGGGTGTGAGCGAGCCGCGGGTTTTGGCCAGCGCCTGATTGATGTCCGGGATAACCAGCCCCACGCCTGCGGGCACTCCGTTTACTTCCACTATGGTGCCGTGTTCGCCTTTTAAAATCGGTTTGAGGCTTTTGGCGTCGGCTTCCACGTCGCGCCGCGAAAGCGGAATAAAACCCCAGTTTTCGCTCCACGCGTCGTTGTAAATCTCACGCATGAGGCTCATTTCCTTGTCCAGCCGGCTTATGTCGAACGGGCGTATTTTAATATTCGGCTTGCGGTCTATCCGGGCCAGTATTTTTTCCAGTCGCGGCGACATGTCCTGCTTTGTGTAGCGGATAAATGAAACGACGTCTTTCACTTTTTCCAGCCCGCAGGATGCCATCAGCTCATGATAATAGGACGGGTTCCACGGCATCATGATGACCGGCGGCAGATCGTAACCTTCGCACAGCATTCCGCAGGTGTGGTTGGTGGACGGGTTCATCGGCCCGCGCATGGCACCCAATCCCCGCGTTCCAAGAAATTCTTTCACCGCGCCGATGAGCATGCCGGCCGTTTCCGGGTTGTTTTCGCATTCGAAGAACCCGAAGAAACCGCATCTGTCGTTGTGAAAAGTGTTGTGCAGGCGGTTGACCACCGCCGCGATCCTGCCCGCGCACACACCGTCGCGCAGCGCGATAAAAAGCTTCAGTTCGCCGTTTTCCGCAAACGGGTGGCCTGGCGAGAGCAGCGCGCGCGTTTCAGCCTTGAGTTCCGGCACCCACGGGGTGTTTTTATGCAGCCGGTAGGGAAGCTCTATGAATTCCGGCAGATGGTCTTCGCCGTCCGCCAGTTCAAGCGGCATAACCTACTTTACTTTGGCCGGCCGCGCGATGCCTATGACGGCGGCGCACTTGTCGAAAGCCGTCAGTATCCGGTCTATGTGCTCTTTGGTATGGGTCGCCATAAGCGAAACCCGGACCAGCGTGTCGGACGGCGGAACCGCCGGCGACACTACGGGGTTGGTGAAAATTCCCTCTTCCAGCAGCGCTTTCCAGAGCATGAAAACTTTCGTGTTGTCGCGCACCATGATCGGGATAATGGGGGTTTCGGAGTGGCCGGTGTCAAAACCCAGGTCGTCGAACCCGGTTTTCAGCCGCCGGGTCATGTCCCAGAGGTTTTTGCGGCGCTGCGGTTCCTGCTCGATTATGTCAAGCGCGGTGGAAATGGAGGCTACGCACGGGGCGGGCAGAGCCGCCGAAAACATCATGGAGCGGGCGTTGTGGCGGATATAGTCCATAATATCGCTTTTCCCCACGCAGAACCCGCCCACGGTGGCTAACGATTTGGAGCAGGTGCCCACCACGATATCCACTTCGTCCGGGTCAATGCCGAAATGCTCGGTGGTGCCGCGCCCGTTTTTGCCGAGCACGCCGGTGGCGTGCGCGTCGTCAATCATGATGCGCGCTTTGTGCTTTTTCGTCACTTCGAGGAGAGCGGGCAGGTCGCAGATGTCGCCTTCCATGCTGAACACGCCGTCCACTATGACCAATTTGCCCGCGCTGTCGGGTATGGCGGAAAGCACGCGGTCAAGGTCGGCGGCATCGTTGTGTTTAAAGCGTTTCATTTCCGCGCCGGACAGATTCACCCCGTCCAGAATGCTGGCATGGTCCAGCTTGTCAACAATGGCGAAATCGCCCTTGCCTACAAGCGCGCCGACCGTGCCGGTGTTCATCTGGTAGCCCGTGGCGTATATCAACCCGGCTTCTTTCTGCTTGAATTTGGCGATTTTTATTTCAAGATCTTCATGAAAATGAGTGTTGCCGTTTAAAAACCGGGAACCGGCGCAGCCGGTTCCGAATTCGTCAACCGCCGTTTTCACGGCCTGTTTCATGCGGGGATCGTTGGCCAGCCCCAGGTAATTGTTCGAGCCGGCCATCACCATCATCCTGCCAAGATACATTACTTCCGGCGCCTGCTCCGACTCAAGCGGAGCGAAATAAGGGTATACCCCTTTGCTGCGCATGAGCTCCACCGTCTTGAAATCTCTGCACTTCTGAAAAATATCTGACATGTCGTGTTCCTTCCATAGGAAAACTGCCGTTATTACATTCTATAAATAAAAGACCGGGTTTGACAATTGATATGCATTGCGCGCGCGTGCCGGCAGGCCGTCGCTCCCGCGCTTGTCAGGCGCGGCCGGCCAGCCGGTTTATTATGCGGCTGGTGGATTTCCCTTTAACGAGCCGGATCCGCGCCGTTTTGCCGGCGTATTCCCGGCCCGCGATCTGGTTATGCGCGTAATCGGCCCCTTTGGCCAGCACGTCCGGCCGGAGCGCGCGCAGGGGTTCGGCGGGAGTGTCCTCCCCGAAAATCACCACGCGGTCCACCGCTTCGAGCGCGGCCAGCACCAGCGCGCGGTCCCGCTCGCTGTTAACGGGGCGTGCCGGGCCTTTGAGCCGCCGGACAGAAGCGTCCGAATTGAGTCCGACTATCAATGAGTCCGCCGTTTTCCGGGCGCCTTCCAATATTCTTACATGACCCGGGTGCAGTATGTCGAAGCAGCCGTTGGTAAAAGCCACCGTTTTGCCTTTGCGCGCCTGCGCCCTGCGCCACGATACCGCCTGGCGCAGGGTGATTATTTTGGTTTTCGCGGGTGTCATGCAGGCACTTTAACCTTTGTTCCGGGTGTTTGCGCGGGCGCGGCGGAAAACATTTTTTCCACCAGTCCCGTATCGGCGCTGCCTTCTTTAAATTCAGGCCGGTCCAGCAGCTGAAGATGGAACGGAATGGTGGATTTCACGCCGCTGATATGGAATTCCGAAAGCGCGCGTCTGCCGCGGCTTATCGCGCCGGCGCGGTCCGGCGCGCTCACTATCAGCTTGGCGATCATGCTGTCGTAATAACTGGGGATTTCGTAGCCGGGGTAGATGCCGGTGTCAACCCTTACGCCCGGCCCGCCCGGCGCGATCCATTCGGAGATGGCCCCGGGCGCGGCGGCGAAATCTCTGCCGGGATCCTCGGCGTTGATGCGGAATTCGATCGCATGACACCGTATTTCCGCCGCGCGCTCCTGGGTAATGTGCAGTTTCTTGTTCTGGGCTATATCCAGCTGCAGCTGCACCAGGTCAACCCCGGAAACCGTTTCCGTAACCGGATGTTCCACCTGAAGCCGGGTGTTCACTTCCATGAAATAGAATTCGCCACGGCTGTCCATGAGGAACTCGACCGTGCCGACCCCGGTGTAGCCCGACGCCCTGATCAGCCGCTTTGCCGCCTGCATAAGGCCGGCCCGGATCGCCGGCGTGACCGCCGGCGCGGGCGATTCTTCCACCAGTTTCTGGTGCCGCCGCTGCACGCTGCAGTCGCGTTCCGGGAAAGCTATTATGCTGCCGTGGCTGTCCGCCGCGATCTGGATTTCGATGTGGCGCGGTTTTTCCACATACCGTTCAACGTAAACACCGTCGTCGCCGAACGCCGCTTTCGCTTCCGTGCGCGCCGTCTGAAGTGCTTTTTCGAATTCCGCCTCCGTGCGCGCTATTCTCATGCCTTTGCCGCCGCCGCCGGCCGAGGCTTTGATCATGACCGGAAACCCTACTTTTTTCGCTTCCTCCAGCGCGTTTTCATGCACATGCTCTTTTGTGCCCGGCACGATCGGCACCTTGTGTTCCACAGCCAGTTTCCGTGCCGCGGCTTTGTAGCCAAGCAGCGCGATCGTTTCAGGCGTGGGGCCTATGAACACCATGCCCGCGTCGGTCACGGCTTTTGAAAAGGCAGGGTTTTCGGAAAGGAACCCGTAACCGGGATGCACCGCGTCGGCGCCGGCCAGTTTGGCGGCGGCGACTACTGAGGGAATGTCCAGATAGCTTGACCGCGCCGGCGCGGCCCCTATGCAGACTGCTTCGTCCGCCTGGCGGACGTGCAATGCGCCCCGGTCGGCTTCCGAATAAACCGCCACGGACAGGATGTCGTTTTCCTTGAGCGCGCGGATTATCCGCAGGGCTATTTCTCCGCGATTTGCGACCAGCACTTTTTTAAACGGTATCATGCTCCAGCTCCTTGGGATTATTGTTCCATTCTGATTGCGCCCGCCCAAAGGTCCACGGAAAGCGTCCAGATGTTTTTTGGGGGGATAACTTTACCTTTCGAACCTTTGCCGGCGCCCAGTGCCAGCGTTACTTTATATACTCCGGGCGTTTCCGGCGCGGCGCGCCACTGCTCGGCCGGAGCGGTCAGATGCCCCGCCGAGCGGGCGATGTTATTCTTCTGTTCTTTCCAGATTTCCTCAAGAGTGAACGAGGAAGGGGTTTCCTTGTAATTCCGGCCGAAAGCGATGGCTTCTTTGGTCGCACGGCCGGCCAGTATGTCAAGAGTTCTCTGCGCCGGGCCGCGCTCCTGCGGTCCGGTGCATTGTTCCGCGGTTTCCCGGGCCATGGCAAGCAGTCCGGTTCGGTCAGCCGAACTGTCAAACGTCTGCGGGATCGCCAGCCTGGCAAGGCAGGCGATCGGAGTGGATATGTCGGGTATGGACAGGATTTTTTCAAAACGGTTTCTTGCGTCGTCACTGCGGCCCAGCTTGAGCTCGCTTGTGCCCAGATAATACAGGCAGGTGGCTGATTCCGAGGAGGAAAATCCGGCCGGGTATTCCTGCTTGAGCAATGCGTCGGTGCAGGTTTCTATTGCGTCCTTATGCAGGCCGGCCGAGAACTGCGCGCGGCATAACAGCGCGTTGGTGGCCGGATTGAACGGATCAAGCTTTCTCGCCGTTTTTGCCAGATGCAGCGCCTGCTCGGGCTGGTCGGCGGCGATAGCGGCTTCGGTGTTCGCCATCAGGTCGGGTATGTACGGTTTTACCCATTTGCCGTTTTCGCTTAAAAATGAAGTGTAGGCGTCTTCGCCGGTTTCCGTGCGGTATTTAACCACCGCGCCGGCATCTGTTCTTTTAAATACGGTTATGTCGCGCGCGGCGGCAGGGGTTGCCGATTGCAATGCGGCGAAGCGGGGCGCGGTGCAGTATTTTTTCGAGCCGCCCGACAGGCGCGCGTACGCTTTGAGGTAATTGCCGGAGCGCAGTGCCTCGAAATAGCCGTTTACCGCAGAATCCAGCTGGCGCTGCCGCAATGCCGGGCGCAGCAGCACGAAAGCCGCCAGACCCGTCAGCAGCGCGAAAAACAGCACGATGAACAGAAATTTAAGAGCCGCCGATTCCGGCTGGCCCGCCTGCGTGGAGCGCTGCTCCGCAGTCGCGGCTGCCGGCAGAGGCGCGCCGCAATATACGCAAAAACCGAGCGCAGCGGAATTCGTTTTGCCGCAACTGTCGCAGATGGCCGCTTCCGGGGGTTCTGGCATTTGGCTGGTCAGCTGGGTTCGATGAAATACAGCGGCTGCCCGTAATGGGCCGGCGCGCCGTCCTCCACGCAGACAATGCGGATTATCCCGTCAGTGTCGGCGAGAACGGGCTTTTCGGTGTTGAGCACTTCTATATAACCCAGGCTGTCGCCCCGGGAAATGCGCGCGCCTTCGCTGAAAACTGCGGTTTTGCCTTTTACGCTGCGCCGGTAGATGCCTACGCCCGGCGAGGAAATCGTGGTGTACGCGCAGGCCGGCAGTTCGGTGCGGGGAAGCGCTTCTTCTGTTCGCAGTTCAAAACCCGCCCGGCCTTTTTTGTAGATTAACTCCGCCAGATCGGTGGTTTTAAGCCAGCCGCTTATGTCGCTGAGGGTTTTTGTGTTCATGGGGTTGCTCCTGTAGTGGTTAAAGCCCCGCTTTTTTGGGGTCGAATGCGCGGGGCAGCAGATCGGCCAGCGTGAACCGCTGGAGCCGGTATTTGCCGGTTTCGTCATCCACGTTTGCCGTGGTGACGGGGGATGAGCCGGCCATAAATTCCATCATAACCTGGCGGCACGCGCCGCACGGGTTTGACACTTTTGCCGCTACGCAAAGGGCTTTGATCTTCGTTTCGCCCGCCGCTATCGCCGTGAATATCGCGGTCCGTTCGGCGCAGTTGCTCAGCCCGTAGGACGCGTTTTCCACATTGCAGCCGCTGTAGATTTTACCCGAACCGCCCAGCGCTGCCGCGCCCACCTTGTACTCCGAATACGGTGAATAGGAGTGCGCGCGCGCCGCTATGGCGGTTTCTATGAGCTGCTGTTCAATTTCGGGTGTAAACAATTGTTGTTCTCCATTTCCTGCCGGATATCCATATTCTAGTATATATCAATAGCAAAAACAAAAAGCGGCCGGAAATTCCGGCCGCTTTTTCGTTTTATAAATTCAGCTCACAAAAACCCGGCGCCGGCCGGCACGACATAATGATTGCCGGCATGGCACAGCTCAAGCAGGGGTATGGAGTGTGTAACCCTGCGCAAGCAGGGCAAACAAAATCTGGACCGAAAGACCCCCCCGGCTTGCCGGTAAAGCGTAATAACAACCGGCAGGCCAATGGCACAGCCGGGGGAGTTTCATTTGATTCAGGCCTGTAATTCGCCGAGAAACAGGGCCAGCCGTTTTTTTGCCGCCGCGGGTATCAGTTTCCGGTCGGTCGGGCTGGCGCCTTTAAGCGCCGCGCGGCAGGCGCAGCCGGTGTGCGTTTTCGCTATTTCCGGTATGGCGCGCGCCAGCAGTTTTCCGGCCTGTTCGGAGTTGCGCGACATGATCTCCAGCACTTTGCCGGCGGTCACCTGCTCGTTCTCTTTCCACACGTCGTAGTCGGTTACCATCGAAATCGGCGCGTAGCATAGCCCCGCCTCGCGCGCCAGTTTCGCTTCCGGGCAGGCTGTCATGCCGATAAGCGAATAACCCATCCGGCGGTGAAATTCGCTTTCCGCTTTCGTAGAAAAAGCCGGGCCTTCCATGCAGACCAGCGTGCCGCCCCGGCGGCACGCTATGCCGAGCGTTTCGGCCAGCGAATAGAGCCGGTCCGACAGGCTGTCGCAGAACGGGCGCGAGAAGTCAACGTGCGCCACAACGCCCCTGTCGAAAAAAGTGCCCGGCCGGCCGGCCGTGCGGTCAACCAGCTGGTCGGGAAACACGAAGCAGCCCGGCGCCAGTTCTTCTTTCAGCGAGCCGACGGCGCTTACGCTCAGCAGGGTTTTTACGCCCAGCGCTTTAAACGCCCAGATGTTTGCCCGCTGCGGCAGTTCCGACGGGTTGAGCAGGTGCCCCTGCCCGTGCCGGGGCAGAAAAGCCACCCGCGTTCCGTCCAGTTCGCCCAGCGTAAACGCGCCGGAAGGCGCGCCGAACGGGGTTTTAACGGTCACTTCGCGGCGCGCGCGCAGGCCGTCGAGCCGGTATATTCCGCTGCCCCCTATCACGCCTATTTCCGCGCGCGGCAGACCGCCTTTCGCGGGTTTCTTTTTTTCTGGCATGGTCGTTTTCGCTCCGGGCCGGGATTACAGCTCGTGGCCCTGGTAAAGGGGAAAGCGGGCGCACAGCTCTTCCACTTTCCGGGCCACTTTGGCCAGATAGGCGTCGTTATCGTGGTGTCCGAGCGCGTCGTCTATCAGCTCCGCCACTTCGCCCATCTCCGCCTCTTTCATGCCGCGGGTGGTGATGGCGGGCGTGCCGATGCGCACTCCGCTGGTCACCATGGGCGGCTGAGGATCGTAGGGGATGGTGTTTTTGTTGACGGTGATGCCGGCCTTGTCGAGCGCGATTTCCGCGTCTTTTCCGGTAAGATTCTTCGAGCGCAGATCCACGGAGCAGAGATGGCAGTCGGTTCCGCCGGACACGATCCTGTAGCCCCGGTCCACCAGCTCTTTCACCAGTGTTTTGGCGTTGGCCATGACCTGTTTCTGGTAGGTTTTGAATTCAGGCTTGAGCGCTTCGCCGAAACACACGGCCTTGCCCGCAATGACGTGCATCAGCGGCCCGCCCTGATTGCCGGGGAAGTTGGTGCGCGCCACGGCCTTTTTATGCTCTTCCCTGCACAGCACCAGCCCGCCGCGCGGCCCGCGCAGGGTTTTGTGGGTGGTGGTGGTCACGCAGTCGGCGTAGGGAACCGGCGAGGGATAAACGCCCGCCGCCACCAGCCCCGCGTAATGCGCTATGTCGCAGACCAGATACGCGCCCACGCTGTCGGCCATCTTTTTAAAGCGCGCCCAGTCGAAGATCCGCGAATAGTTCGACGCGCCCGCCATGATCAGTTTCGGGCGGTGCTGCTCTACCAGCTTCTCCGCTTCCTCGTAATCAATCGTTTCGGTGTCGCGGCTGACGTTCATCGCCACGATGTTGAAGTATTTGCCGGAAAAATTGAGCGGATGTCCGTGCGACAGGTGTCCGCCGTGCGACAGGTTGAGCCCCAGCACCGTGTCCCCCGGTTTGATGAGCGAAAGGTAGGCGCAGATATTAGCCTGCGTGCCGGAATGGGGCTGCACGTTGGCGTAGTCCGCCCCGAACAGTTTCTGCGCGCGCTCGATGGCCAGCGTTTCCACGATATCCACATATTCGCAGCCGCCGTAATAGCGTTTGCCGGGATAGCCTTCGGCGTATTTGTTGGTAAGCAGCGAGCCCTGCGCCTCGATAATCGCTTGGGAGGTGTAGTTCTCCGATGCGATGAGCTCCAGCTTGGTCTGCTGCCGGATAACTTCCTTGCGGATAGCGGAATATACTTCCGGATCCTGGGTTTTTACATGTTCGTACATTTTTTGATCTCCTTGCGGTAATTCTGTCAAAATCCTGTCAGCCGCGGTTTTTATCAGGCCCAGCGCGGCTTCATAGGCCGCCGGGCCCCGGCCGAACGGATCGGTTATCTCCAGTGTCAGGCCGAACAGTTCCGTTTTCCGCGCCGCCTGCGGAAACATTCGCGCCAAGTCCGTTTTATGGCGGGTTTCCATTACAAAAACGCGATCGGCTTTTGCAATGTCGCGCGCGGTCACTTTACGCGGCGTGTGCGCAAACCCGGCCAGTCCTGACCTGGCCAGCGCGGCAAACACTTCCTCCGGCACCTGCCCGCCGGGCCTGAGTCCGCGCGTCGCTACCTGCGCTCTGGCGCCGGCCCGCCGCGCCAGATACCGCCCCGCCATGACGCTGCGGCAGGTGTTGCCAGCGCATATTATGAGTATATTCATTTTTGCCGTCTTTTCAAATAACCGGCGACAGTAACCGGCGGATCCGCGCCCGGTTCACAGCGCGGCCAGAAAATCTTCCGCCGTGACGGCGCCTTGCCGCAGAAGCACCGGGGCAAGGCCGGTCAGATCGGCTACGGTGGATTCGGTTCCGTTCAATTGCCCGCCGGTCAGTATGATGTCAACCGCGCCGTCAAACCGGGCCAGCACGCCCGCTTCATCGGTCAGGGCGGGTGAGCCGGAGCTGTTCGCGCTCGTCTGAGCCAGCGGTTCGCCGATTGTCGCCAGCCAGCCGCGCAGCCGGCTGTGGCCCGGCACTCTCACACCTATGCCCGCCGCGCCGCGCGCAAAGGCGGCCCAGCCGGGTGCGGGCGGCAGTATCAGGGTCAGCCGGCCGGGCCAGAACCGCGCGGCCAGCTTTTCCGCCGGAGCCGTGAACTGTGCAATTTTGCGCGCCGTCACGACCGAGCCGGCAAACACCGGCAGCGGTTTGCCGGGCGGGCGGTTTTTGAGCGCGTAGATCCGGGCGACGCTTTCCGCGCGCAGCGCGTTTGCGCCGAGCCCGTACACCGTGTCGGTCGGGAAAACCGCGAGCGCGCCGTCCCGCACCAGCCTCGCCGCTTCGGCCAGCGCGTCCGGCCCGGCCGTGTCAATATTAAGGATCAGTGTTTTCATTGGTTTGCGTGTCCGCTTCCGCCGGCGCGCGCAGGATCAGGACTATTTCGCCTTTCACCCTGTCACGCCCGGTTATTTCCGCGGTTATCCGTGCCAGCGTGCCGCTCAGCCATTCTTCGTGTATTTTCGTGAGTTCGCGCGCCAGCACGGCTTGCGTGTCCGGCTCAATATTTTCGGACAGCAGGCGCAGCAGCCCGGCTATTTGGAAAGGCGATTCGTAGATAATTACCGGCTTTTCCAGCGCGAGCGCGTTTCTCACCGCCGTGACAGCCCGCGATTTGCGCTTGGGCAGGAACCCCAGAAACACAAACCCGCCGCCGCCCAGGCCCGCTCCCGCCAGCGCGGTCACCGCCGCGCAGGGACCGGGCATCGAAACTATCTTTATTCCTTCGCTGCGCGCCCGCGCCACCAGCTTCCAGCCGGGGTCGGAGATGCAGGGCGTGCCGGAGTCCGACACCAGTACCGCCACTTCGGTTTCGTGCAGCAGGCGCATGGCTTCGTCGAGCGATTTGCCGCTGTGTTCGTTATAGCGCAGCAGCCGCGCCTTGAGGCCGTAAGCGTCGGCCAGACGGCGCGTCATGCGGGTGTCTTCGCAGAAAATCAAACCCGCGGAACACAGAATATCAAGTGTTCTGCGGGTGATGTCGTCAAGATTGCCGATCGGGGTTGCCGCTATATACAGCATTGGCCCTGGGTGTCGCGCCATTCCTTTTCTTCGAGCGCGAGAAACACGTCCACTATCGCCGGATCGAACTGGGTGCCAGCGCCGTTGCGCAGCTCGGCGATCGCGGTTTCGCGGGGCAGGGCGCGGCGGTAGGGCCGGTCCGAAACCATCGCGTCCCACGCGTCTATGGCCGACACTATGCGCGAACCGAGCGGGATTTTTTCGCCCGCCAGCCCGGACGGATAGCCTTTGCCGTTGTACCATTCCTGATGGTGCAGGACCATGCGCGACACGTCGGCCAGGAATTCCACCGGCGAAATTATCTGGTATCCGATTTCGGGATGTTTTTTGATTTCCGCGTATTCCAGATCCGTCAGGCGGCCCGGTTTCAGCAGCACCGCCTCGCGGATGCCGATTTTGCCTATGTCGTGCAGCAGGGCCGCGTATTCGATTTTCTCTATCTCGTCCAGCTCCAGCTCAAGCGCCTGCGCTATGCTGCGCGCTTTAAGGCGCGCGCGGCTGCCGTGGTCGTGGGTATAGGAGTCTTTCGCGTCAATCACGCGCGTGAGCGTTTCCACCATGTCGAAATTAAAGTTCTTGAGGGTGTTGTACAGCCGCATGTTTTCGATTGTCATGGCGGCTTTCCCGGTCAGCACGGAAAGCAGTTTCAGATTATATTCGTTGAGGATATCCTCTTTGTTCGCGTCGTGCAGGTTAAGCACTCCGTAGATGTTGGTGCGGGTTTTTATCGGGATCGCCGCGAACGGTTCCTGCTGTTCAGGCGCGCCGATGAAACTGGCGTAATTGGGGTCGTTCGCCGGGTCAGTCACAACCACGCTCTCGCCCGACTGGTAAACCCGCCCGGCGATCCCTTCGCCGGATTTGAAATGCGCCGTTTCCAGCACCTGCCGCGTCAGGTTGCGCGAAGCGGTAAACTCCAGTTCCTGCGTTTTGCCGTTGAAGATCATCACGGAGCCGCGTTTCGCGCCGGTCAGGCCGCAGGCCTGGTTTAGCACCGACTGGCACAGATCGTTAAGCGAATGCGAGGTGGTATAGCCGGTGCTTATGTCGTGGATATGCATGAGGCTGGCAAGAAGACTGTCGAGTTTTATCCAGTTGGATGCGCTTTCGGGAAGCATATCGGAGTCCTTGTTTTACGCTTTGCGGCCCAAGAGGGACCGGGCCGCGCCTACATGAATTCTGTAGGGATTGTCTGCCTAGCTATCTGTAGGTTAGCATAATCCGCCGCTTTTCGACAATAGTATGTATATATTAGCGCTTGCGCTCGGTTTTTGACAGGAACTTTGTGATGGCGTCCATGTTTTGCTGAAATTTGCGCAGGCGCACAGGCCTGCCGCCGCGAGAAGGATAAAAAGGCGTTCCATACAGCTCATTCTGCGATATCTGTGATTGAAAACGAACCGCCCCGGCTTGCGCCGGGGCGGTTCGTTTTAAGCAAGCTGTAGGTTACCCCGGCAGCGGAGAGGCGCGTTTCATCCCGGCGCGCACGCGCCGGGTTTTTCCGAACGGATTTATAAAAACCCGCCCGGTTGAAACCGGACGGGTTTAAAAACCGGCAAAAGCGCGGTTATTCCTCCGTTTTGATCCGCATGTCGTAGAACGAGCGCCATACGAACGTCAGCGAAATTGCCAGAAACACCGCCGCGATGAAAAGGTTCGTCACGGGGTCAATCTCTATGGCGAATTCCACCGCCAGCAGGCCGAACAGCGTGGTGAACTTGATGATCGGGTTGAGCGCGACGGACGAGGTGTCCTTGAACGGATCGCCCACCGTGTCGCCCACCACCGTCGCGTCGTGCAGCGGGGTGCCTTTCATGTTCAGCTCGGTCTCAACGATTTTCTTGGCGTTGTCCCACGCGCCGCCCGCATCGGCCATGAAAATGGCCTGATACAGCCCGAAAATCGCTATCGAAATCAGATAGCCTATGAAGAAGTAGTGGTTCACGCACGCGAACGCCAGCGTGAAGAAAAACACCGCCACGAAGATGTTGAACATGCCTTTCTGCGCGTAACGGGTGCAGATTTCAACCACTTTCTTGCTGTCGGACACCGAGGCTTTCTCGGCCGATTCCAGCCTGATGTTCTTTTTGATGAACTCGACCGCGCGGTACGCGCCGGTCGTCACCGCCTGCATGCTCGCGCCGGAGAACCAGTAGATGATCGCGCCGCCCGTAATCAGGCCGAGCAGAAACACCGGGTTCACTATCGAAAGCCCGCTGATCATGTCCGACTCGCCGAATTTTTCGCCGAGCAGCTTGATGATCGAAAAGATCAGCGTCGTCGCGCCGACTACCGCCGTGCCGATCAGCACCGGCTTGGCGGTGGCCTTGAACGTGTTGCCCGCGCCGTCGTTTTCCTCAAGATGGCGTTTCGCGTTTTCAAAGTCCGGCGTGAAGCCGAAATCTTTTTTCAGCTCGTCCGCGATGCCGGGCAGGGCTTCGATCATGGACAGTTCGTAGACTGACTGCGCATTGTCCGTCACCGGGCCGTAGGAGTCCACCGCGATCGTCACCGGGCCCATGCCCAGAAACCCGAACGCCACAAGGCCGAACGCGAAAATGGCCGGCGCCGTCATGATCGCGTCAAGCCCGAAGGTGCTCATCGCCCACGCGCCCGCCATCAGCGCGACTATGGTAATGCCCATCCAGAACGCGCTGAAATTGCCGGCCACAAGGCCGGACAGGATATTAAGCGACGCGCCGCCTTCTTTCGATGCGCTGATAATCTCCCGCACATGGCCGGAATTGGTGGACGTGAACACTTTCACCAGTTCGGGAATAAGCGCGCCCGCGATGGTGCCGCAGGTGATGATCGTGGCCAGTTTCCACCACAGATCCGGCGAGCCGCCCAGTTCCGGCACGATCATTTTTGAAAGGATATAGGTCATCACGATCGAGATAATGGAAGTGATCCACACCAGCGACGTGAGCGGTTTTTCGAAGTCGAAGCGGTTGGCCTGGCCGTATTTCGCCGCCGCGACCGCGTTGTTGATCCAGTACGAAACCGCGCTGGTGACGATCATGCCGATGCGCATCACGAAAATCCAGACCAGCAGCTGCACCTGCACCGTGGGATCTTTCACCGCCAGCACGATGAAGGTGATCAGCGCCACGCCGGTAACGCCGTAAGTTTCAAAACCGTCGGCGGTGGGGCCGACAGAATCGCCGGCGTTGTCGCCCGTGCAGTCGGCAATCACGCCGGGGTTGCGGACATCGTCTTCCTTGATTTTGAAGACGATTTTCATAAGGTCGGAGCCGATGTCGGCTATTTTCGTGAAGATGCCGCCCGCTATTCTCAGCGCGGCCGCGCCGAGCGATTCTCCGATCGCGAACCCGATAAAGCACGGGCCCGCGTAATCTCCGGGAATGAACAGCAGGATGACAAGCATCATCACCAGCTCCACGCTGATGAGCAGCATGCCGATGCTCATGCCGGATTTAAGCGGAATATCCATTGTCGGGAACGGTTTGCCGCGCAGCGAGGCGAACGCCGTTCTGGAGTTGGCGTAGGTGTTGATGCGGATGCCGAACCACGCCACCGAGTAGCTGCCCAGAATGCCCACGATGCTGGAAATGATGATGATGCTCAACTGCAGCATCGTGAATTTGAGCATGAAGCCGAAATACACGACCATGACCACAGCGATGAATCCCCACAGGATGGCGATGAATTTGCCCTGGGTTATAAGGTATGTTTTGCAGGTTTCGTAAATCAGCTCCGAAATTTCGAGCATTGATTTGTGGACCGGCAGCAGGCGGATCTGGTTGAACTGCATCAGGCCGAACGCTATGCCCAGCAGACAGATTATTATGCCCACTACAAGCAGGCTGTGGCCGGACATGCCCACAAAGTCAACGGAACCGAGATCCGGGATTTTAATACTGGCTTCGCTGGCGAACGCATTTCCGCCCAGCAGCGCGGCAGCCGCAAAGGCCGCGGAGAACAGCTTTGTAAGACGCTTCATTCATCCTCCTGTGGATATTCAGGCGGGTCCGTCGCGCAGACCAGCCGCCTAAATGCTACTTAATTTGCGCGCGCAAGTCCACGGGCGGAAGAAAAGGCTCCTGCCCGGAAAAACCCGCGTCCCGCTATATTTTCACCAGCCAGTAAGTGGCCGCCGAAATGCCGGCCGCGGCGGGTATCGTAAGCACCCAGGCCCAAACGATCTGGCCCGCCACGCCCCATTTGACCGCGCTGAACCGCCTGATCGAGCCTATGCCCATGATCGAGCCGGTGATGGTATGCGTGGTGCTTACGGGAATGCCGCCCGCCGACGCCACGAACAGCGTTATCGCCGCTCCGGCCTCCGCGCAAAACCCTTCGACCGGTTTGAGCTTGGTAACCTTCTGGCCCATTGTTTTGACTATCCGCCAGCCGCCGCACATGGTGCCCAGCGCGATCGCGCCCTGGCAGGCAAGCACCACCCACAGCGGAATGTAGAAGTGGGTGCCCAGCAGACCGGACGAAAAAAGCAGGCCGGCAATGATGCCCATCGTTTTCTGCGCGTCGTTGCCGCCGTGGCCGAGGCTGTAGGCCGCCGCGGAAAGCAGCTGGCCCTTGCGGAACAGATGATCCACTTTTGACGGCGAGGAGTGCTGGAACAGCCTGAACACCACCACGCCAAAACCCAGGCCCAGCGCCAGGCCCAGTATGGGCGAGATGACCATGAACAGCAGCGTTTTTTCTATGCCGGACCAAACCAGCGCGCCCGAGCCGGATTTTACCAGCGCCGCGCCTATCAGCCCGCCCATCAGCGCGTGCGACGAACTGGTCGGCAGCGCCAGATACCATGTTATGAGGTTCCACAGGCACGCGCCGGAAAGCGTGGCCAGTATGATCCGCTGGTCCATGATGGCGATGTCTATGATCCCCTTGCCTATGGTGCCGGCGACATGCGTGCCGAAAAACAGGAACGCTATGAAGTTGAAAAACGCGGCCCACATGACCGCGTGGCGGGGCGAAAGCACCCGCGTGGACACTACCGTGGCGATGGAGTTGGCGGCGTCATGAAACCCGTTCAGGAAATCAAACGCCAGCGCCAGCAGGATAAGCAGAACGAGCGCGATCGTCATGTCAGCTCTGTTTGACCACGATGGCTTCTATCGTCTTGGCGACGTGCTCGCATTTGTCCAGCACCACTTCCGCCGACTGGTAAATGCCTTTCCATTTGATCACCATGATAGGGTCTTTCTCGGTGTCGAACAGCTTGCCGAGCGCGTTGTCGCGCAGCTGGTCGCCGACGTTTTCCAGCCGGTTGATGTCTATGCAGTAATCCAGTATCCGGCGCGACCGCTCGAAATCGCGCAGGCCGTTGACGGCCTTGGCCAGAATGGCGACCGCTTCTTCGATCACGTCGGCGAACCGCTTGATCTCGTCGTCTGCTTTGGCGAGCTTGTAAAGTTTCATGCGCGAGGAGATGGAATTGATGAAATCCACGATATCGTCCAGCTCGTGGGCAAGCGCGTAGATGTCTTCCCGGTCGAGCGGGGTGATGAAGGTGCGGTTGAGCATGTCGGTGATTTCGTGGCAGAGCGTGTCGCCTTCGCTTTCCAGATCGTTCATTTTCTTGACGGAAGCGTCGTCAAATACTCCGTTGACGGCTATTTCGCGGAAATACTTCGACACCGTGATGGCGTTTTCAGCCTGCTGGTCCAGCAGGTCAAAGAATTTCACTTCCTTGGGAATCAATGAGAATGCCATGCTCACCTCGCTGTGATTGGTTGGTTTGGCGGGAACCGGCGGTCCGGCGCGGCAGCGCGCGGAAAACATGTTCCCGTCTATATTTTAGCACAATAAAACCGCGCGCGCAGGATCGCGGGAACCGGGCGCGAAAATCAGTGTAAAGCGCGCCGTATTTTCGTATAATATCAGACAGTCCGCATAATGAAGCCGGAAGCTGAAATTCAGGAGATTATATAATGGCAACCCCCAAAAAATCCGATCTGCTCAAAGACGTGATCAAACATATTGATATCAAAAAACATAACGTCGTCCCGCTGGTGGAAGCCATGAATGAGATGGCTTTTTCCGCGCGCGATCTGGCCCGCGCCGCCCGGATTTACGACATGATGCTCAAAGACAAAGGCTCGTCCGTCATTTTATGCCTCGCGGGTTCGCTGTTTTCCGCGGGCCTGAAACAGATCGTGGTTGACATGATCAACAACAACATGGTGGACGCGATCGTTTCGACCGGAGCAAATATCGTTGATCAGGATTTCTTTGAAGGGCTCGGCTTCAAGCATTATAAAGGCCAGTCCCGGGGGCTGGATGACCAGTGGCTGCGAAAGCTTGAAATTGACCGCATCTACGACACCTTTATTGACGAAGAAGAACTGCGCGTGTGCGACGAAACCATGCACCAGATCTCCAACGGCCTCGAGCACCGCCCCTATTCCTCCCGCGAAATAATCAGGGAGATGGGCCGTTATCTGGACCGGCACGGCAAGGAGAAAAACTGCGTGGTTCTCGCGGCCTACAAAAAAGGCGTGCCTGTTTTCGTGCCCGCGTTTTCCGACTGTTCCGCGGGATTTGGCGTGGTGCTGCACCAGTGGAAGAACGGCAAAAGCCACATGTCCATAGATTCCGCCAAGGATTTTCTTGAGCTTACGCTGCTTAAAATCAAGGCCGGCGAAACGGGCCTGCTGATGATCGGCGGCGGCGTGCCGAAGAATTTCGCGCAGGACACCGTAGTCTGCGCCGACGTGCTGGGCGCGGAGGTTCCGATGCACAAATACGCGGTGCAGGTTACCGTGGCCGACGAGCGCGACGGCGCGCTGTCCGGCTCCACGCTCAAGGAAGCCTGTTCCTGGGGCAAGGTGGACACCGTGCATGAGCAGATGGTTTATTCCGAAGCCACTCTCGCCATGCCGCTTATCGTGGGTTACGCTTACCACAAGAAAGGCTGGAAGGCCCGCAAACCGCGCAATTTTTCCGGGTATCTTGACAGGGAAGACGCCAGAACCCGCGGTGTGGCGCTGAAAAAAAGCCGGTAATTCCGTTTATAAAAGGAGAACGACAGTGAAAAAATTGATCGCATTTGTTTCATTGCTGGCGCTGCCGGCGGGCGCTTTCGCGTATTTCAACGGCGGCGCGTCGGCGGTGACGGGGTCGGACGATTACCAGAGCTACCGGTTCTTCGGGGAACTGGGCACCGGGGGCGGGCTTTCGCTCCGTCCCACGATAGACACGTTCAAGGACAAATATGTGTCCGACACGATGCTCAACTACGGCCTGCGCGCCGGGCTGGACAAAGACACTTACGGCGTGGGTTTGAAAGGCTCTCTGGTGCCGGAAAAGAACGGTTATGAACGCACCGGCCTGGCGGCCGACGTGACTTTTTCGCTCACCCCGTCCAACTCCGACAGCGGCCGGCTGGCCGGACCCCGGTCGGGAGGGGCAGGCGCGAAATCCGCCAAAGGCGTGACCCGGATAGACGTGGGCGGCTCGCTTTCCTATTACCGGCACAAATTCAGCGGGACGGGCGTGTCCTACGAAAATAACGAAACCGACATGTCCCTGTTCGCGGGAGCGCAGATTCTGGGCACCGTGCTCAGCGGCACTTACCTGAAAAACCTCGGCTACAGCAAGGATATTGACGCGGCCTGCCAGCCTTATATGGACGAGGAGCCCGGGCTGATGACTTTCGAGCGCGGCTATATTGACCAGAGCTGGAACGTGCGGCTGGACTGGGGAATGCTGCCGGTCGTGACGCCGTATCTTTCCTATACTTACACGAAATACAAAAACACTTTCGACAGTTCCAAAACCTATCTGCTGGGCGCGTCCACAAGCCTTAATATGGTCAATATCTACGCCAATTACCAGATATTCGATCCGGGTTCGTCGGGCGATAACCGCACCGCGATGTCTTTGGGCGCCGGCCTGGCGTTCTGATCCGGTTCAGACCTTTCCTCCGGGGGGGCAGGGCCCGGAGGATACCGGCCCCGTCGCGCCGCCGGGTCGTGATTCCCGGCGTTCCGTT
>JAQVSV010000002.1 GCA_028700325.1 Elusimicrobiaceae bacterium
CCACCCTCTCTGCGAGTTCATGGCCGCGCCTGTCATCGTGTCGAACCCGAACATGGCGGTATATGTTTTGTATTCCATATTGTCCTGATAGACCGCGTTGCCGTAAACTATTTCGCCTCTTGACGCACTGTACAGTTCGGCGTTCACCTGAACCGGCAGCGCGTATTCGTTATAGCCGAGCCCCCAGTACATCCCGTTTGAACCGCCCTTCATCCAGTACAGCAGGTCAATATTGGTGTATTTATTGTCGAATTTCGTGCTGCCGGGCTGGCCGGCTACAGCCGGGCCGGTCCAATAGGCGGTGCCGCGCAGTCTTCCGTTCTGCACGCGCAGTATGAATCTTTTGTAGCCGAGAAAACCCATGAACCTGTTGAGCTTGCCGATGACGTTGTTTTCCACATCCGCGCTGATGCCCAGCTTAAGCCCGGTTTTGTTGTGCCAGATGCTGCCTTCGTAGGTGGTGAGCGCTGTCGCGTCGAAATCCACGGAGAGATAATCTTCGTAGGAAACGAACTGGCCGGTTTTCCACTGGTTGTTCGGCACGATGCTGAAGCCAGCCAGCGTTTCAACGGACGGAGCTTTGTATTCGTCCGCCGGGTTCTGCCATAATGAAGCCTGCGCGGCGGAAGCGCCGGCCTGCTCCGGGGCCGTTACCGCCGGCTCGGGTTCTGCTGCCGCGGGTTGCTCCGGCCCGGCGGCAGGGGTTGTTTGACCGGGTGGGGTTTCCGCGGCTGGCTGTTGCGGTGCGGATTGTGTTACGGGTTCCGATATCCGCTGTCTGAGCTTTGTCCGGCCGGCTGTTTCTTCGGCTTTCAACAGCATGCCGGGACTGATTGAAACGAGTAATGCAACAGCCAGAAGCTTTTTCATCTTACCCTCCGTCCAGCTCATAATTTCATTATATCAAATATAGCCCGCTATAGCCCGCATCCATAGCCCGCATCCGGCTCATATGCGGGCGCGCGCGGAAACTGGTAAAATCAGGCATGGAAAACGCGGAATTGTTTTTGGTTCCCGGCACTTTTGAGGAAAAATTCGTCAGGAGCGCGGGGCACGGCGGGCAGAACGTCAATAAGGTGTCCACCGCGGTGCAGCTGCGTTTTTTCGCGGGCCGGGCGGGTTTTGCGCCGGCTGCGCTGGCGCGGCTTGGAAAACTGGCGGGCGCCAGGCTGACGGCTGAAGGCGATATCCTTATTGTCGCGGGCGAGTACCGCACCCAGCAGCAGAACAGGCTTGCCGCGCGCGCCCGCCTGCTTGACCTTATAGCCCGCGCCCTGCGCGTGCCCGTGCGGCGAAAGCCTACCCGGCCGACACGCGCGTCGAAAGCGCGCCGGCTCGACGCGAAAAAACGCCGCTCCGCCGTCAAGCAGTTGCGGCGCGGGAAAGATTTTTGAGGCGTTGTCAGTATTGTTTCGGATCGGCGATATCGCGGAACGCGTCGCCCAGCAGGTTCCAGCCCAGCACGAACAGGAAAATCGCGCCGCCCGGCACCGTGACCGTGTACCAGTAGGCGAACGGATTGCCGGCGGTTCCCAGAATCCAGTTGCGTGACATTGCGATGAGCTGCCCCCAGTCGGCATAGCCGACCGGAGAGCCCAGCCCCAGAAAACTCAGGGCGGCTGCGGTAAGCACCACCGCACCGGTGTCGAGGCTCGCCACAATCACCACCGGATAAATCGAGTTCGGCAGGATATGGCGGAAGAAAATCCTGCCGTGCCCCGCGCCCAGCGCTTTCGCGGCGGTCACGAAATCGCGCTGTTTTATGCTCATCACGTCCCCGCGCACGAGCCGCGCATAGGCGGGCCAGGAAACAGCCGCCAGCGCGATCATCACCTTATACAGTCCCGGCCCCAGCATCGCCACTATCACCACCGCCAGCACTATGGACGGAAACGACAGTACTATATCGGTTATCCGCATAAGCGCCTCGTCGGTTTTTCCGCCGGCGTAGCCTGCCAGCCCGCCCAGCAGTATCCCGATAAAAGCCGAAACCGCCACCACGCTTGCTCCCGTTTTAAACGCGGTGCGGCAGCCCCACACGATGCCGTGAAAAATATCGTACTGCTGTTCAGCCGTGCCGAAGATATGCTGTGCGGAGGGCGGCGCCGGTTCCGGCGAGTAGCCGGACTGTGGCATCAGATACGGGTCTGCTCCGCGTTCCGCCGGCGCGAGCAGTGGCGCGAACGCCGCGGTGAGTGTGAACAGCGCTATGATAGCCGCGCCGGCAAGCGAAACCTTGCTGGCTTTGATTTTGCGCCAGGTGCGCAGATTGAATATTTTGGCCGCCATGTTACCGGTACCTTATGCGCGGGTCGGCCCACGCATAGGCTATGTCAGCCAGCAGATTGCCCGTCACAAACAGCAGCGAGGTCATCAGCGCAAAGCCCAGCACGCCCGGTATGTCGAGCTGCTGCGCCGCCGTCACTCCCCAGCGGCCTATGCCGGGAAAAGCGAAAACTGTTTCTATGATCACCACTCCGCCCAGCAGTTTCACAAACTGAAGGCTGGCCACGGTGATTACCGGTATCAGCGCATTTTTGCCCGCGTGCACATATCGCACGCGCCATTCCGGCAGGCCTTTGGCGCGCGCCGTGCGGACATAATCCTTGCCCAGCTCCTCCAGCATCGATGACCGCATCACCCGGATCATCAGTGCCGCGCTTCCTATGCATAAAGCGAAAGCTGGCAGCACGAGATGTTTCAGCGCGTCCAGAAAAACCGTCATGTTCCGGTTTAACAGCGCGTCTATGGTCAGCAGTCCGGTATGGCGCGTGAAGCCGCCCGCGCTGATGAGATAATCGGTTTCCAGCGAATATCTGCCCGGCTCGAACCAGCCGAGCTTGCCGTAGAAAAACATCAGCAGCAGCAGCCCCAGCACGAAAATCGGCAGGGAATAGGAAGTGATTGAGCCGGCGCGTATGAGATGGTCGGCCCACCTGTCTTTTTTCACGGCCGACAAAGTGCCCAGCCAGATCCCCAGCAGCAGCACCGGCGCCATTGTGGCGACGGACAGCTCAAGCGTGGCCGGCAGGTACGCTTTTATCGCTTCGGTTACCGGCATGTTCGCGGTTTCCGAATAGCCCAGTTCGCCGCGCGCCAGCATTCCCAGCCAGCGCCCGTACTGCACCAGAACGGGATCGTTCAGCCCGCGCGTTTTGATTATTTCGGCAAGCGAGTCGAGCTGGCGCGGGTCTTTCACATAAAGCGACGCGCGCATCTCCGGCGACAGGAGCTGCGTAAGCGCAAACAGCAGCAGCGTGACACCCGCCACCACAAGCGGCAGCGCGGCCAGCCGCCGGAGAATGAACGCGCGCATAAACGGTTATTCCACCCGGTCCACGACAACCTGAAGCGCGACTTTCGCGCAGTCGGTCATCGCCCTGATATCAAGGTATTCCTCCAGGCTGTGCGCTTTTCCCATGCCGCACCCGATGTCCAGAGCCTTGATGCCGTGCCCGAAATAGACGTTGGAATCTGCTCCGCCGCCCGACGCAACCGGTTTTATCTTCACTCCCGCTTTCGCGCCCGCGGCGATTATGGTTTTGACGCAGGCATCCGTCGCCGGCACGTCAAGGTTCGGATATTCCCGCGTGATCTGCAGGTCCAGCTGCGCTTGATGCAGCTTGCCGCGCACCTTGAGCCGGGCGCGTTTGACGGCTTTTTCAAGACAGGCGCGCATGTGCTTCGTCTGCCTGTCGAGTTTTTTGATATTGTGGCTGCGCGCTTCCCCCAGCAGATGCACTTCGCCGGGCACGATGTTGCGGGCGTTGCCGCCGCTTATCACGCCGATATTGGCGGTGGTCTCAAAATCTATCCGGCCCAGTTTCATGGCGTGGATCGCTTCGGCCGCGACCTTGATCGCGCTGATGCCTTCCTCCGGCAGCATCCCGGCGTGCGCGGCGAGCCCTCTGATGGCCGCTTTCACCATGCAGGTGGACGGCGCTTTGACGGTGATGGTTTCCGGGGTTTCGCTGTCGAGCACGAGCCCCTCTTTGGCGGTCAGCAGCGAATAGTCGAGGTTTTTGGAGCCCAGCAGGCCGATTTCTTCCGACACGGTAAACGCGATTTCGAGCGGCGGGTGCGGCAGCCTGTTTTCCTTTAATACCCGCAGCACTTCCAGAATGGCGGTGATGCCGCTTTTGCAGTCCGCGCCGAGAATGGTGGTTCCGTCGGAGGTGACGGTCGTCCTGCCGATTTTCGGTTTCACCCCTTTGCCGGGTTTCACCGTGTCCATATGCGACGAAAGAAGAAACGCCGGTTTTTTGACTGTGCCGGGGAATCTGGCGATCAGGTTGCCGCAGTTGCCGCCGGTTTTTTTGTGGGCGTTATCGAAAACCGTTTTCGCGCCGAGTTTTTTCAGTTCTTTTTCCAGCCTGAGCGCGATGTTTTTTTCAGCCAGCGATTCCGAATCAATCTTCACCAGCTCCACAAAAGTGTCCAGCATCCGTTTCTCGTTGATTTTTGAGTGCATTGTGTTCCTCTCCTTTTGCCTGACCGCTTGCCTGACCGCGGTTTCCCGCAAATAAGCTACATCGTCTGAAGCACGCGGCCGGGTTTCGGTTTCTGCGGCGGAGTCTTCCCGCCCGCCGCTTTTTCCATCCGGTTCATCGCGCCCCAGACCGACAGCAGAAAATATGCCAGCATGGCCGCGCATAAACCCGCCCCCGCATATTTCGCGCAGGACAGTAAAAATTTTACTTTTTTTGCGGGCCTGCCGTTCATGTCCGTTCGCAGGGATGGCGCGGAACCGCCGCCAGCAGTGTTTTAGTGTAAGGATGCCGGGGCGCGCCGAGCAGCTGCGAGGCGGGGCCCGTTTCCACCGCGCGGCCCTCGTGCATGACCGTGATCCGGTCGCACAGGAACCGCATAACCGAAAGATCATGCGACACGAACAGGTAACTTAGCCCGAATTCCGCGCGCAGATCCTTCAGCAGATTCAAAATCTGCGCCTGGATGGAAACGTCAAGCGCGGAAACGCATTCGTCCGCCACTATCAGGCGGGGATTCAGCGCGAGCGCGCGGGCTACCCCGATCCGCTGACGCTGTCCGCCGGAAAACTCGTGCGGATACCGGTCCAGGAACGAAGCGCTCAGTCCCGTTTTGTCCATCAGCGCGATTACGGTTTCAAGACGTTGCGCGCGGTCGCCGGTGGAGTGTATCACGAGCGGTTCCTCTATCAGCTCGCGCACCGTCATGCGCGGGTCGAGGCTGGACTGGGGATCCTGAAAAATTATCTGCGCCTGTTTTCTGAACGCCTTGAGCGCGCCGCCCGACAGCGCCGTTATGTCGCGGCCGTCGAAAAAAACCGACCCGGAGTCCGCGTCTTCCAGCCTTAAAAGCAGTTTCGCCAGAGTCGTTTTCCCGCAGCCCGATTCGCCCGCTATGCCGTGCGCCTCACCGGGGTTGACCGTCAAAGAAACATCATCCACCGCGCGCACCTGCTTCACGCCGGAAAACGCGGTTTTCATGCGGTAGGTCCTGACGAGGTTTTTAGCCTCCAGCAGCGCGGTCACGGCGCGGCCTTCCCGCCGCTGTAGAGGTGGCAGGCGCAGGCGGAACCGTCTTCAAAAACCGTTTCGGCGGGCTGCACGGTTTTGCACGGCCAGAACGCCCGGGGACAGCGCGGCGAGAATACGCACCCGGAGATTTTTTCATAAGGCGCGGGCGGCGCGCCGGCAATCGCGCTCAGCCGGTCGGGGTTGCCTTTAAGCGACGGTAGGGACCGCAGCAGGCCCCTGGTATAGGGATGGCGCGGCGCGGCTAACAGCTCCGCGGTTTTCGCGCGTTCCATAACCCGGCCGCCGTACAGCACGGTCACGCGGTCGGCGTTTTCAGCCACGATGCCGAGATTGTGGGTGATGAGCAGGACGGCGGCTTTGTATTTCAGCCTGAGCCCGGCGAGCAGTTTCAGAATCTGGGCCTGAATGGTCACGTCAAGCGCGGTGGTCGGCTCGTCGGCTATCAGCAGGTCGGGGTTGCAGGCGAGCGCGCACGCGATCATCGCGCGCTGGCGCATTCCCCCGGAAAACTGGTGCGGATACTGGCCCGCGCGGTCGGCGGGGCTGTCTATTCCGGCGTCCGCCAGCAGTTCGATTGTCCGGCGGCGCGCTTCCTCCCGGTTTCTGGCGCGGTTGTGAACCAGCAGTGTTTCCTCGATTTGCGCGCCTACGGTGAACACCGGGTTGAGCGAGGTCATCGGATCCTGAAAAATCATGGCGATCCTGTCGCCGCGCAGCCGGCGCAGTTTCTCCGGCTCCAGAGCCAGCAGGTTTGTGCCGTTGTATTTTACCGTTCCGGCCACTATTTTCGCGGGCGGCGACTGAAGCAGCCCCATCACCGCCAGCGCCTGCACGGTTTTGCCGGAGCCCGATTCCCCCACCACCGCCATCGTTTCGCCCGGTTCCAGCGCGAGCGAAAAACCCTCCAGCGCGCGGTGCGCGCCGAGCTCCGTGCTGAAATCCACCGTAAGGCCGGTTATTTCAAGAAGCGCCATAGCTTGCGCAATGGAAAAAACCGGTCATGCCGGGTTTTTCCATCAGTAAGAAAGCTTGTCAGATGGCGGTGGTTACAAGGCTTTCGGTGCTGTCCACTCCGGGTATGGCGCGGATCTGGTGCACGACGCAGTTCGACATGGTCTGCAAATCCTCCGACTCCATATCCAGCACCAGATCCCATCTGCCGAATACGGCTGACACATGGGCCACATCCTTAACCGCTTTTATGCGTTTGAGCACTTCATTCTCTTTGCCGGGTTTAAGTTTTACAAGCACAAGACCGCTGATCATTTTAAGGCCTCCCGTTTGCGGCTATTTTGAGTCATTATACAAAATGCGGGAAAGCGAACAGCCCTGATTTATATTTAGTAAAATATCGGCATATATGCGAGCGCTGGTGCAAAGAGTGTCGGAAGCGAGCGTTACCCTGCCGGACGGCGAAACCCGTTGCGTGGGGCGCGGGCTGCTGGTGCTGCTCGGCGTCGGAGTGAACGACACGCCGGAGCAGGCCGTCTGGCTTGCCTCCAAAACGGCCAGACTGCGCATTTTCAGAAACGGGCTGGGGAAATTCGATCTGTCGGTTACGGATATAAAAGGCTCCGCGCTGGTAATTTCGCAATTCACTCTTTACGGCGATTGCGGCAAAGGCGCTCGCCCCGATTTTACCGCCGCCGCCCGGCCCGAAACGGCTGTTCCGCTTTATGAGCTATATGTTTCCGAACTGAAAAAATCCGGCATCGCCGTGCTTACCGGCGAGTTCGGCGCGGACATGAAGGTCGCGCTGGTCAACGACGGGCCGGTCACCGTGCTGCTGGAGAAGGAAAACGCTTAACTAATGGACAACTCCGGCCCGGGCGGAAACAAACGTCCCAAACGCCCTTTTGTGCCTGACCCCGCGGAACCCGGATATTTGCGGAGGGAAACCTCTCTGCCGCGCCAGCCCGGCTCCGCGGCGCGGCAGTCCGCTCCTGAACAAACCGTGCCGCCATCAGCCGGGCGGGAAGCGTTGCCCGCCGGTCCGCAGCCCGGCCCGGGCCTGCCGGAGGAAAAGGTTGTAAAAACTGAGACGGAGCCGGTTCCTCCGCAAGCGCAAGCCGCTGCCGAACTTCCGGTTCAGCAGGCCGCCGCGGAACAGGCCGTTCTGTTTTCCGGTCAGCCGGATCCCATGCCTGAGGGGCGTAATGACGGCGGCGCCGTTTCTCATTCCGCGCCGGAAAAAGCGGAGCCGGGCGAGCCGGCCCGGAAACCCGCCAAAAAGCGCAAAGCTGCCGCACGCAGACCCGCGGCGAAGAAGCCGCGCGCCGTTCGCAAACCGGTTTTTAAAAAAGCATCCGTTTCAGAAAATGCGCCGGTTGCGGTGCCTGCGCAAGCCGCAGCCGCGGAGCCTGCCGCCGGGAAGGTGCGCGCGGCCCGCAAACCGCGGAAATCGTACGCCGGGATATCGGCGGCGGAAAAACCCGCCCGGAAAAAGAGGCCGCCCGGAAAAGAGGCCGCGAAAAAGCCTGCGGTTAAAAAAACCGCGCTGAAAAAACCGGCGCGCCGCAAACCCGCTGTCCGCAAATCTGCCGGCGGCAAACCGGCGGGGCATAAACCGTTTCCCGCGCTGCGGGTTTTAAAATTTTTCAAATACGCCGCGCTGTATCTGCTGCTGGTGCCGTTTCTGTTCTTTTATCTCGGACGTCTGAAAAAGGCGCTGCTTACGACCGACCGCGCGGATTATCTGCGCTACGGGTATGTGAACATAGAAGCGGCCGCGCCCAACCCGTATACCCGGGACCGCTGGCAAACGGCGCCGCTTTACGCCGGCGTTTTCCACAACGACGCGCAGGTGACTTCCATAGGCGGCTTGAGGGACGTGCCTTTGCGGTACGATCCGGTAACCCGGACCTGGAAAGGCCGGTTCCCCATTCCGTGGAATCCGCCCCGCGGCCGGTATTCGCTGCGGCTGCTGAACGCCGGGCTGGAACCGGGGGACGAGCCGGTCCGCGAATTCACGATTTCAAAGCGCGTTCTGCCGCCTTTGAAAAAAGGCTTTTCGGCGGTTACGCTGGAATATTCCGGCCGCTACGCGGGGCTGACCATGAAATCCCCGTCCGGCGAAAAGAAGCCTGCGGCGGAAAGCCTCGCCGAATGGGCGGTCAGCCTCAAGGCCGACGCGCTATGGGTGCTGGTCGGCAAGACCACCGGCACCAAAGGCAGAATATGGGACACCGTGGATTTCGAGGCGATCCGCAATATCGGCGCGCAATGCCACAAGCGCGGCGTGAAGTTCGGAGTGTGGGAGATGAGCTATCTTGCCTTCCCCGACAAAGACTGGCTGCCTTACAAATGGGCGTACGATCTTGTTGACGGCAAAGTCACGCGCGTGCGCAGCATTTCGCTGCTGGATCCGAACCGGCCGGACGATATAGCCGACCTGCTGTCAAAATTCCGCGACATGCCGGAAGTGGATTTTCTCGGGCTGGACTATATAAGGAACGCGCTCGGCGGCTATGAGATGTGCGAGGAGTTCTATCGCGATATGTGGTGGATCGCAAAGCCCGCAGGCTGGGACCGTATGAACCGCGACCAGCGCATTGAAGCGTTCGCGCGCAAAAAAATAACGCGCGCGGACCGTAATCTGATAGAAGCCTGGGAATGGTGGCGCGCCGAACGGGTGGCCCAGATAGTGCATCACATCAAAACGCGGCTCGGCGACAGTAAACTGCTGTGGGCTTACACGCTCGGCTGGAACAAGGGCTGGCAGCACGGGCAGGACCCGGCAATGATAGTGGACGCCGGAGCCGATATTGACGCCGTAATGCTCTATGAGGCCGATGACGGTCAGTATGCGACCATGATGCGCGACTGGAGCGGCTATCTGGAAAAAGGGGACACCCGCCTCGTGGTCGGCGATATAGTGGACGCGCCCCTGCATCAGAAACGCGGCAGCCGGGAGTTCGCCCGCCGCCTCAACTGGGCCGGCGACGGGATTTACGGCCCCAAAGGAAACGCCGAAGGCCTGTTTATCCATGACCTGGGCCGCCTGCTTTACGGCCGCAAAGGCAATGAAACCACGCAGGACTGGGTCAGCGCCGCCCGTGACGCGGTCGTGCGGCATAAAAAGCTTTACGGCGGCGCTTCCGCCGCGGCTGGCACCGGCAACCCCTAATAAAGTATTATTGATGCTATGAAGACATGCGTTATGGCGGTTGCACTGCTGTTGTGCGCGCCAGCTTATGCCGGGGAGCAGAAGCTGCCCGTAACCGATGTCGTTTTTCCGGACGGGTTCCGCGTCCGGGCCGAGCTGGCCGTTACCGGAACGGAGCAGGAGCTGGGGCTTCAGTTCCGCACGGAACTGGCGAAAGACGCGGGCATGCTGTTTGTTGGCGGGTCGGAAACCCGGCGGATATTCTGGATGCTTAACACTGTTATTGCGCTGGATATGGTTTTTATCGGCGATGATCATGCCGTCACTCGCGTGCATGAGAATGTGCCTGCGGCGGATCTTTCCGTTTCGGTGCAAAACCCCGCCCGGCGCGCCGGTTTGGCGCGCTATGTGCTGGAAGTGCCCGCCGGAACAGCGAAGGCGCACGGCCTGAAAAAAGGCGACAAGCTGAAATTCGACCTGTCCGCGCTCAATTCCACAAAACCGGACACCGCCGCCAAATGACCTTTTTTTCTTTTCTCCCCCTTATCGTGCTGCTTGGCGGGAGCGCCGCGCTGGCGCAGGAGCCGCAGCGGGCGCAGGCGCCGGATTATTATCCCGAGCTGAAGCGGCATTTTTCCAGCCTGCTGGGCATCAATACGGCGCAGCCGAGGGGCAACGAACTGGAGGCGGCGCGTTACCTTTACGGCGTGCTTGACGACGAGCGCATTGACTGGGAAATTTACGAGTCCACACCCGGGCGCGCGGCGCTGGCCGCTTTTCTGCGCGCGCCGAAAAACACGGGCGGGAAACCGCTTTTGCTGCTGTCGCATCTTGACACTGTCGGAGCGGATGCGGAGCAGTGGCAGACCCCGCCCTTCACGCCGGTTGAGAAAAACGGCGAGATATACGCGCGCGGCGCGTCCGACTGCAAGGATCTTACCGCGATAAACCTGATGACGCTGGTCGCGCTCAAGCGCTCCGGCGCCGAGCTTTCGCGCGACGTTATCATGCTTGCCACGCCCGACGAGGAAGCGGGCTCCGGGTATGGCCTTGCGTGGCTGCTCGAAACCCGCTGGAAAGGCAAGCCGCCCGGCGGGTACGCCTTGAACGAGGGCGGCGGAGTTATCACCGACGAAGCCGGCAAGCCGCTTCTGGTGTTTGTCGAAACCGCGGGCAAGATGTATCTGGATCTCAGGCTTACGGCGGAAGGCACCGCAGGGCATTCCGCCCTGCCGCCGCGCTCCAATTCTATTTACTCGCTGGCCGCCGCGCTGGCGGCGGTGGAGAGGCTTAAACTGCCGGTCCGCGTAACGCCGACGGCGGAAAAATTCTTCCGGTCCATTTACGCCATTCAGGGGGCCGACGGCCGGACTACTTTCGATCTGTTTTTTTCCGGCGATTCCCGTAAGGCCGCCGCGGCGGCCGAAACAATCGCCTACGACCCGTTTTTCAATGCCCAGCTGCGCGACACCGTAACCCCTACCGTCGTGCGCGCCGGGCAGGACAACAATGCCGTGCCTGCTCAGGCGTGGGCGTTGCTCAACTGCCGTCTGCTTTACGATTCCGGCGTGGATGATTTCGTAGAGCAAATACGCAAAACTGTCGCGCCGTACGGAGTGACCGTGAGCGTGGTCGAAAGTCCGCGGCTGCCGTTTCCTGCGGCGATGACACAGGATGACGAGCTTTACCGGGCGATAACGGCTGTCGCCGGGACGCAGATGCCGGGCGTGGCGGTTGCCGGCGGAATGATTCCCGGCACCACCGATTCCGAATTTCTGCGCCGCGCCGGAGTGATAGCCTACGGGCTGGGCGCGCCGAAAAGCTACGGCGAGCTGGACGAGGCGCATGCGCCGGACGAAAAAATCCGGCTTGATTCGCTTTACCGGTATTTCGATTTCGTATACGGCGTGGCGCGCGAGTTCGCCGTTGTTTCCACCCAGCCGGCCAAGCCTGTTTCCGGCGCGGTAAAGCCCGCCGGCCAGCCTTCGCGCTAGGCGGGTGCCGGTTTTGGTGTGCATGCAATGAAAATAAATCCAGCCAACGCGTTCGCTTTGCCGCCCGCGCCGGAACTCGGCCGCGAAGATGAACTGTTTGTGCGGCGGACCGCCGCCCGGCTGCGGGCCAAAGGGTTGCGCCAGCCGGCGTTTCTGGCGGTGGAGAGTGCGCGTCCGCTGCATTTTCTGGGGTTTTCGGCGGCGCTGTTTCTGCGTCCGTTCGCCGAACTGGTTTACGGACCGGACCGGGCCGGCCGGTTTTTTCTTGTTTTCGAAAATCCCCGGGCGGCGGAGCTGCTGGCGCAGCTGCTGTCGGCGGATGACGCGCCGTCCGAAAATACGGGGGCGGGTGAACGCGATGCGGAATGACAGCGGGCCGGTTCCCGGCGTCATAATCGCGACCGACTGCGGCAGCACCACCACCAAAGCGATCCTGATCGAGAAAAAAGACGGCGTTTACCGCCAGACCTGCCGCGGCGAAGCGCCCACCACCGTGGAGGCCCCTTTTGAGGATGTGACCTGCGGAGTGCGCAACGCGCTGGCGGAACTGGAAACGCTGTCGGGCAGGACGCTGTTGCGCGGCGGAGAGCTGATCACGCCCGCAGCTGGCGGCGCGGGCGCGGATCTTTATGTTTCCACCAGCAGCGCGGGCGGCGGCTTGCAGATGCTGGTCGCGGGCGCGATACTGGAAATGACCGGCGAATCCGCCCGGCGCTGCGCGCTTGGCGCGGGCGCGATTGTGATGGACGTGCTGGCTTCAAACGACTGCCGTGCGCCGCATGAAAAAATCGAGTTTATCCGCCAGCTCCGGCCGGACATGATACTGCTGTCCGGCGGCACCGAAGGCGGCTCGGTTTCCCATGTGCTGGAACTGGCGCAATGCATAGCGGCGGCGGATCCCCTGCCGCGGCTCGGACGGGGCTATAAACTGCCGCTCGTGTTCGCTGGCAATAGCGACGCGCGGGAGCGCGTCGCCTCTATACTGGGCGAAAAAACGGCGTTTTACGAAGCGGACAATCTGCGCCCTTCGCCGGAGCGCGAGAACCTGGCTCCGGCGCGCCGGAAAATTCATGAAATTTTCCTTGAACATGTCATGCGGCAGGCGCCGGGCTACGCAAAACTCGCGGCAATGGCCCGCGGCGCCGTGCTGCCCACGCCGGCGGCGGCCGGCATTATGGTTGAAAGGTTCGCCCGCGCCCGGTCCGCCAATGTGCTTGCGGCGGATATCGGCGGCGCTACGACCGACGTGTTTTCGGTTTTCGGAGGCGTGTTTAACCGCACCGTGAGCGCGAACCTCGGCATGAGTTACTCCGCGGCGAACGTGCTTGCCGAGGCGGGCGCGGAGAAGATCACGCGCTGGCTGCCGTTTGAAATGGACGAATCCGACCTGCGCGACCGGCTGAAAAACAAGATGATCCGGCCCGCCACCATAGCCCAGACGATTGAAGACCTCATGATAGAGCACGCCGTCGCCCGCGAGGCTCTGCGGCTGGCTTTTGAACAGCATTGCCGGCTCGCGACGGAAATCAAGGGCGTTGGCCGTGAGCGCACTATTGCCGACGCCTTCGCGCAGTCCGCCGCCGGCGGGATTGTGGATCTTGTGAAGCTGGACTATATCATCGGGTCAGGCGGAATTCTGGCCCGCGCGCCGCGCCGCGCGCAGGCATTGCTTATGATGCTTGACGCTTTCCAGCCGGCTGGCGTGACCGCTCTGGCGGTTGATTCGGTTTTCATGATGCCCCAGCTTGGCGCGCTTGCCGGAGTCTGCGAGCGGGCCGCGCTGGATGTGTTTTATAACGACTGTCTTGTGCCGCTGGGCGTCTGCATCGCGCCGCTCGGTTCGGCGCCGGCCGGCGCGCCGTGCCTGGATTATGAAATGAAATTCCCCGGCGGCGAAACGCGCCGCGGCGCGGTTCCGGCCGGAGAGATCGGACTTGTGCCCTGCGCCGGCCCCGCTTGCGTTACCCTCCGGCCCGCCCGGCGGTTCGATCTGGGCGCGGGCATGGGCCGGCCGGTTTGCGTGGAGGCGGAGCGCGGGCAGGCCGGGTTTGTGCTGGACGGGCGCGGACGCCCTCTAGTTCTGGAAACCGAGCCGCCTGTCCGTCGCCGCCAGCTCAACCGCTGGTTCAGGGCTTTGGCGCTTTATCCGGAGCATGGCTGATGCCGGCCCGGTTCTGCGCTCCCTGCCTGAAAGCGATGCCGTGCGTGACGGTATCAAAAAAGCGGCTGCTGCCGTTGGACGGCGTGGTCGGTGTGAAAAAAGGCGACAGGGTGCGCGCCGGCGACACCGTAGCGTCGGCGGAACTGCCGGGCAAGGCGTATCTGGTGAACGTGGCGAACGCCATGGGCGTGGAGCCGGGCGCGCTTAAGGATGTGCTGGCCGTAAAGGCCGGCGATACTGTCGCGCAAGGCGCCGTGCTGGCGGAAAACAGGCCGTTTTTCAAATGGCTGAAAGCGACGGTTCGTTCGCCCGTGTCAGGAGTGGTTGAAAGCGTGTCGGAGATAACCGGACAGCTGCTGCTGCGCGAGCCGCCCCGGCCGCTTGAACTGACTGCTTTTATTGACGGGGAGGTGACCGAAGTTTTTGACGGGTGCGGCGCCACCGTATCCGCCCGGGCCAGTTACATTCAGGGTATTTTCGGCGTTGGCGGCGAGGCGTGCGGCGAACTGGTCGTGGCGGCGGGTTCGAGTGACGGGGAGCTTTTGTCGGAACAGTTGACCCCGGCTCACAAAGGGAAGATAGTGGTAGGCGGCGGTTACGCGGGCATAAAAACCATTCGGCGTGCGCGGCAGCTGGGCGTGGCGGGGCTGGTGGTTGGCGCGGTGCATGACAGGGACCTGTGCGAAATTCCGGGTTACGCTACCGGTTCTGCCGTTACCGGCATGGCCCGTGAGGAGTTTGTGATTGTCATAACCGAGGGGTTCGGGCGTTTTGCGATGGCGGATTACACTTTCCGCCTGCTTAAAGCGCGGCAGGGCGACAGGGGTTCGGTTTGCGGAGCGACTCAGATCCGCTGCGCCGCGGTGCGGCCTGAAATAATCATTCCCTGCGGCCCGCCGGGCCGGAGCGGGGAGGCTGTTCCGGAAACCGGCGCGGAGATCAGGGAAGGCGACACCGTGCGCATAGTCCGCGAACCGTATTTCGGCAAATCGGGCACGGTTGCGAAACTGCCGCGCGAGCTGGTGAAAATTGCCACCGAAAGCCGTGTGCGGGTGATGGAAGTGGTTCTGGAAAACGGCGAGGTTGTCACCGTCGCCCGTTCCAATGCGGAACTGGCGGAAAAATAAATTTTGAGGTTTGGCCCTGCGCTTTGGCGCAGGGCAGGGCGATGATGAAAAAGCTGTTTGTGTTTTCAGCGGTGATGCGGGGTTTTGCCTGCGCGGCGGCGTTTGCTTCCGCGCCGGCGCTATATCCGGTTGCGGGGCTTACCGCGCAAGACATGCCTTACGACGCGGGCGGCGTGGTGCTGCTCAAATGGAGGGCGATGCCTTACGACGGGCCTTTTGCCTCGTATCAGGTGCTGGTTTCAAGCTCCGCGCAGGGGCCGTGGATGAAGGCCGCCGCGTTCCGGTCCGATAAAAATTTCTCGGACGGGATAAAACTGCCGTTCTGGGCCTGGAGCGGCTCGAAAAACGCGCACGCGCTCAGGGTCGAGCTGAGCGGCCTGTTTCCGGTTTCTTCTTCCGGAGCCGCCGCGCCTGCGTCCCGGTTTGAAACGCGGTGCTACTGCAAGGTTGTTGCGACGGACGAATACGGCGCGCGTGCGGAAAGCGCGGCCGTGCCGGCGGTCGCACGCGCCAACTGGTTCAGCCTGCCGCGCCTGAACAATCTGGTTTACGCGCTGGGTTTGTGGGCGGTGTTTCTGTGGTTTATCATGCGCGCGCGGCGGAAGGACTATTTTCTGCGGCGTTTGCCCGGGCTGGACGCGCTCGACGGCGCGCTGGGCCGGGCCGCCGAAACGGGCCGTCCGGTTTATTATCTCACGGGGCGGCTTGATATCTCGTCAATGTCAACCATCGCGGCGGTGTCCATACTGGGCAATGTGGCGGAAAAAACGGCGGCATACGGGGCCGCGCTTAAAGTGCCGCATATTGACCCGCTGACGATGACCGTCTGTCAGGAGATAGTCCGCCAGTCCTATGCCAGCGCGGCGCGGCCCGACGCCTACCGCGACGACATGAATTTCTTTCTCAGTTCCGAGCAGTTCGCCTACACCGCCGCGGTTGACGGCATGATTGCGCGCGACCGGCCCGCCGCCTGCATCTACACCGGTTATTATTACGCCGAGTCGCTGCTGCTGGCGGAGGTGGGCGCGAGCGTGGGCGCGGTTCAGATCGCCGCGACCGACGCCGAGCACCAGCTGCCGTTTTTCTTCACCACCTGCGATTATACGCTTATGGGCGAGGAGCTGTATGCGGCCAGCGCGTACCTGTCGCGCGATCCGGTGCAGGTGGGTACTCTGCGGGGTCAGGACGCGGGCAAGGCGGCCGTGCTGGCCATTATCGCGCTGGGGCTGCTGGCGACCACGCTGGGCACGGTTTTCGGCTGGCGGGAATTGGTGCGGGTTGTAACCGATCCGGTTACGTCTTTTTGAGGATATGATGGATTTTATAAAAAAACGCCTTCCGCTTATCATCTGTTTCATAACGGGCACGCTGTGCTTCGCGCAGTATTATGTGCCGCACCCGGTTGCGCGGAGTTTTATGGAGAACGCGAACCGAACGGTTCTCATAATGGGTTTTTTCGCGTATCTGCTGGGACTTTACAGCATTGTCACGCCGCATCTGAAAAACATCCTGAGCCAGCGCGCCGGCTGGGGTTACAGCGCGGTTTTGTTCATCGGCCTTGCGATCGGCGCCGGCACCGGGCTGGCAAGCCGCGCGCAGGCGCTTTCGCCTGACGGCGCGCTTACCTGCTTCGGCTGGATGTACACCTATATGCTTTATCCGCTTCAGGGCACGATCTATTCCCTGCTCGGTTTTTACATAGTGTCCACGGCCTATCGGGCGTTCAGGATAAAAAACGGGCAGGCTTTTCTTCTGTTCGCGGCCGCCGCAGTGCTTGTTTTCGGGCGGGTTCCGCTGGGTCAGCTGATCTGGAATGACCTGCTGGGCTGGACGGGCCTGAGCATTCTGGAAATAGTGGAATGGGTGCTTAACGTGCCTGATGTGGCGGGCCGGCGCGGGATAATGATCGGTATTGCGCTGGGTGCGATCGCCACGTCGGTAAAAATCATAACTGGCGTCGAGAAAAAGTATCTGGGCGGAGATTGAGTTTTTTCAAGGAGTTTTCATGGACGGTTCGGTGATTTTGGGAGCGTGGCTGGCGGCGGGGCTTACCCTGTTCGTCTACAGTTTCCTGTATCGCGAAAACCCGCTTTTCAGGATAGCGGAGCATTTGTATCTGGGCATATCGGTCGGATACTATTTCAGCGTGATGCTGTTTAACGTGTGGGTTCCGAAAGTGCAGGAGCCGCTGCTGCTGGGCGATCTGACTCCGCTGGTGCCGGCGGTTCTGGGGCTTACGCTGCTGGCCCGGCTGAACCGGCGGCGCGCGTGGCTCAGCCGGTTCGGGTTCGCTTTTATAATGGGGTATGGGGCCGGGGTGGCGATCCCGGCGGTGCTTGCCACCATGCTGTTAAAGCAGCTGCAGGGCGCGCTGACGCCGCTTTTGCTGATCGGGCCGGGCGGCGGGCCGGACTGGTCGGGCGCGGCGCTGTGGCGCGCGTTTTCCCTGCTTGTCATGGCGGCGGGCACGGCGAGCGTTGTGTTTTATTTCTTTTTTTCGGCGGAACACAAGGGTCCGGTCGCCCGGCGGGTTCCGGCGGTCGGGATCTGTTTTCTGATGGTGTATCTGGGCGCGTCGTTCGGGGTTACCGTGATGTCGAGATTTTCGCTTTTGTACGGGCGGTTTTCCGACCTGTATGTTTACGGCGGGCGGAGCTACGGCTGCGCTACGTTTGCGCTGGCGGCCGCCGTGACCGGTTTTCTGGCGTATTATTACGGGCGCGGGAAAAAGGAACAGAACGGCTGATGAAACTGTTGAATCCGGATAAACGCGTCATCTGGCTTGTGTTCGGGCTGGTGCTTGCCGCGCCGATATTTCTGCCGGTGCGGTTGCCGCCGCTTGAAGTGTCGGATCCTGCGCGCGCGTTTTACCGGGAGCTGGAAGCCGTACCGCCGGGCGGAATAATCGCGCTTTCGATAGACTTCATACCCTCTTTCAATACCGAGCTGGAGCCTGCGGCTGACGCGGTCTGCCGGCACGCGTTCCGCCGCGGCGTGCGGGTGATAGGGCTGTCGCTGGTGGACGGGGCCGTCGGCACCGCCCAAATGGTAATCGAGCGCAACGCGCGCCGGTTTAACCGGGTATACGGCCGCGATTATGTGTATCTGGGCTGGCAGCCGAACGAAGCGTTTGTGATACAGGGCCTCGCTACGGGTTTCGCCAACGTGTTTCCGAAAGATTCGCATGGCACTCCGCTTGAGCGGCTGGAAATTTTCAACGGAGTCCGCACTCTTCACGATATCCCGCTTGTCGTGCAGGTCGGCGCGGGGTTTGACGGGTTCCCCCCGTGGCTGGCCTACGGAACCGATAAAACCGGCGGGAAACTGCTCATCGCCTGCAACGGCGGAGCAGAACTGTCATTGCGGCCCTATTATTCTTCAGGCCAGCTGGCGGGGCTTGCGCCGTCCGTTCGCGGCGGCGCGGAATACGAGCAGCTGCTGGGTTATTACGGCCCGGCCACCCGCGCGCTTAACGCGATCAGTCTGGGCCAGCTGTTTCTGCTGCTGTTGATGCTGCTGTCAAATTTTCTTTTCTGGCGTTCGAAAGGCTATCCTCTGCCTTTGCGCGCGCCGCGGTCAAAACCCCCGGACGGACCGGTGTGAGCATGATCACGCTTTTTAAGGACTCCTGTTTTGCTATACTGGTATAAACCATCTAATGTTTAGGGAGGCTTTGTCATGAACAAGAAAATCATCGCGGTTGTCTGCTGGCAATGGCGCAGACGGGCGTTTTTGCCTACTGGGGAATTGGCCTGAAAGCCGGCGCGGTTACCGCCAGCGATACGGATTTCCAGAAGGAAGTTGACTACTGGGCAAGCGCGTCTTCCAACTACAGCAGCGAACTTACAACCAATAACGGGTTTCTGGGCGCGGAACTGTTTTTTGAAACGGAAGGGCCGAGCAGGCTCGGAGTGTCGCTCGGGCTAAACTCGATTTCCGAGATCAAGCTGGAGGAATCCATTCCCAATTCCGCGGGCACTTTAAAGGCGAGCGCGCAGTCTTTCCCCATCACGGTTTACTGGAAACTTAAGGCCGAGGACAGTTCTTTCGCGTACCGGCTCGGAGGCGGCGCGGATATCATGAGCGCGTGCACCAATATGGCTACTTCCGGTTCCGCCAGCAGCAATATCAATACCGATTTCAAGCAGACCAAACTGGTGCCGCATCTTGACGCCGGCGCGGAATGGTATATTTCGAAACGGTTTGCTCTGGGCGTGAATATTGCCTATCTGTTCGGCGCCAGGTTCGACAAGATGAAAGGCACCGTGAGCGGGTCCGATTCGCAGCTGTATACGGTTCCGCAACCGGTGGGCCGCCAGATTGTGGCCTCCTCCTCCCAGCCTTCCGGCAGCGATAATTACAGCCAGGATTATACCGGCGTGCGCGGCGAGCTGGCGCTGCGTTATTATTTCGGCGGCAATTAAAAAAGTAAATTCGCGCTAACGAAAAACCCCCCGCCTGTTTCAGGCGGGGGGTTTTCTTCAGGCGGGCAGTTTCAGGTGGGCATGTTGCCTTTGAGCGACACTTCTCCGGGCGTGCGTTTTTTCTTGAGCAGCCGGAACGACTGGATCAGCCGGAACCGCACGTCCGCCGGTTCCAGCACTTCGTCGAGCGCGCCGGCCGCCGCGCTGTGGTACGGCGTGGCGAATTTGGCCGCATATTCCGTGGTCATGCGTTCTTTTTCCTTGAGCTGTTCTTCCGGCGGCATGGTTTTGAACTTGCGGGCGTTGAGTATTTCAATGGCGCCCTGCGGGCCCATGACGGCGATCTCGGCGTTGGGCAGCGCGTAGTTGAAATCGCTCCCCATGCATTTGGAGTTCATCGCGATATACGCGCCCCCGTAGGCTTTGCGCAGGATAAGCGAGATTTTCGGCACCGTCGCCTCGGCGTATGCGAACAGCAGTTTCGCGCCGTTGCGGATGATGCCGCCGTGTTCCTGCTCCAGGCCGGGGTAGTAGCCGCCGATATCTATGAGGCTTAATACGGGTATGTTGAAATTGTTGCAGAACCTTATGAAGCGGGCCGCTTTCACGCTCGCCGCGATGTCGAGCGCGCCGCCCAGATGAGCGGGGTTGTTGGCGACCACGCCCACCGTGTCGCCCCCGAGCCGGATAAACCCCACTACGATATTCTTCGCGAAATTCTGGTGTATCTCGAAGAATTCATGCTGGTCGGCCAGCCACCAGATGATGTGCTGCACCCGGTAGGGCTTGCGCGGATGCAGTTCGCTGATTTTTTCAAGCAGCGTTATTTTGCGGTCTATGGGATCCTCGTTATGCTCCGTAGGCGGACGGTCGTAGCGGCTTTGCGGAATGAAACCGAGCAGTTCGCGCACCTGCCGGAAACAGTCCTGCTCGCTTTTGGCCACGAAATGGCAGACTCCGCTTTTCTCCGAGTGCGGCATGCTGCCGCCCAGCGTGTCGAAATCCACTTCTTCGCCGGTCGCCGATTTGATGACGTTGGGGCCCGTCACGAACATATGGCTGATTCCTTCGACCATGAAAACGAAGTCGGTCAGCGCGGGCGAATAAACCGCGCCGCCGGCGCAGGGGCCCAATACCACCGAAATCTGGGGCACAATGCCGGAGGCCTGCACGTTCTGGTAAAAAATCTCGCCGAACCCGTCGAGACTGGACACGCCTTCCTGAATGCGCGCCCCGCCCGAATCGAGCAGCCCGATAACCGGGAACCGCGATTTGGCGGCCATGACCGTCAGCCGCGCGATTTTCTTCGCGTGCGCCGCGCCGAGCGAGCCGCCCAGCTGGGTGAAATCCTGCGCGTAGACCGCCACGTCCCGCCCGTTGATTTTTCCGAACCCCGTGATAACGCCGTCGCCGGGGATCTTGTTTTCGGCCATTCCGAAATCCACGCAGGTGGTTTCTACAAGGCTGCCGACGGGGTAAAAGCTGTTTTCGTCCAGCAGGTAATGGATCCGCTCCATGGCGGTCAGTTTGCCTTTTTTCTTCTGCGCCGCCACGCGGTCTTCCGGCCCGCCCTTGTTGACTTTTTCATAGGTCGCGCGGAACAGCAGCAGAGCCGGGGATATGACTCTTTTCTTCTTCCTGCGGGTTTTGTTTCTGGCGGCTTCGGCTTCGGCGCGTTCAGCCTGCAAAAAATCTTCCATTGTCGTTCCTCCGTAATATACCGGCACTTTCAGCAGTTGACACAGCGGTTCCGGGCCACATATGGGGGATTGAACCCGGGCGCCATGTATACATTAAATAATATCAAAATGGGAACGTTTTTGCCCGCCGGCTGCGCTATCGCCAGGCCGCGCTGACTACAAACCCGTCCGCCGTGCGGGCTGTCCTGTAGGACAGGGAAGCCACCAGCCGGGCGATTTCTTCGCGCTGCGCCAGATTGCCCGTTACCACGGGCGGGGCGACAACAGCCGCCAGCTCCAGAAATCGCGAGTAGTCCGGCCCGGCCGGGGTTTGCGGCAGTTCCGGCAGGTTTCGGGCTATGTTGTCGGCCGCAGCGAACCTGATATCGTTCAGCACCGCTTTAAGGCCAGTGCCCGCCGCTTTGAGCACGGCTTCCTTAAGAGTCCACAGCGCGGTCAGGAATTCGGGAGCGTGGCTTTTCAGCTCGTCTTTATGAAACGAAAATTCCGCCCAGCCGACCGAACGGGTTTCGCTTTTCTCAAGGTCTATGCCCAGCGCGGCGGTAGTACCGCGTCCGGCGGCGCAAAGCGCAACGCCGTTGCTGTGGGTTATCGAAATGGGGCATGTCACAGGCTTGCCCAGAAACAGAGCCAGCGGCCGGCCTTCGCTGTCGGACGAGATTAGCAGGCCGCGCAGATCTGCGCCGGGGCACCGCTGCGCTGCCAGCGCGGTTTTCGCCGCCCAGCGTCCGGCCAGCCAGTCGCGCCGCCGCTTTTCGATTTTGAAACGGTTGTATACCGACAGTTCCTCCCCCCCCAGAAAACTTTCCGGCGGGGGCAGACTGGTCATGCCGGTTTTGACAATTAGAAAGGGCATCAAGCTACTGGGCTATCATCTGATAGTCCTGCAGTTCGGCCCAGAGCGTGCCGTTTTTCCCGTACACATAAGCGTTGTAGACGCTTCTTCCCTCCGAGTTGCGGCCCTTGTACTCGCCGTAAACGTAGAGCGTTTCCGGCACGTCGGGATCGGGGTTGGTGTAAACCAGGCCGACCGCGTCGGGCAGGGCCATCCGTTTTTCGATGTTGAGGTCGCGAAACCCGCAGGTCTGGAAAGCGGCTTCGATAAGGAGCGGGTGCGCGAGCAGTTTGCGGGCATTGCCGTCAGCCCAGAGCGGTTTTTGCGGCCTGCGGTAAACCGCGCTGACCGATTTGCTGCCTATTGAATGGATCTGGTCCAGCACCTGAAAACTCGGCCCGTGGAAATACAGTTTGTAAATCCCGGCTTTATCAATAAGCGGTTTGCCTTGCGGAAATTCCGGCTTGGGCATGCTTTTCCACTTAAGCGCCGCATTCTCGGCCGTTGCCGCGCTGAAGTGCCGCCTCGGCGCGCCCATCCTGACCCCTTTGGCGTTAATGAAATCGGACTCGATTTCCATAGTGATGCCGTTGCGGTTGCGTTCCGCGTTTATCCGAACCGGCTGGGGCCGGTTGCGCAGCAGTTTTATCGGCAGCGAGAACCGGATATTCCTTAACATTTGAGGCCGTTCGCCGCCAAGTCGTGCGGCGGCTTCAAAAAACGTTTCAATACCTATGACGCCCGGCACATACGGCGTGTCGGCTATCGAGTGATCAGCCAGATACGGATCCGTTTCAATGCTGAAGGTTTTGCTTGTTTTCAGCGTCTGGTTTTTTTTAAACGCGGTCTCCCGCTCCAGAAACGGAAACCCGGAATTCACCGCGGCTTGCGCGGCGGTGTGTTCCGCCGGTTCGGTATGCGTTTTCTGTTTTTCGGTATGCCGGAAAACCGGTTCGGGCGTAAGCTGCGAAGAGTGAGCCGCCGGTTCAGGTTCCGGCTCCGGTTTCTGTTCGCCGGGCGGTTCGGCCTGCGCGGAAGAAGGGTTGCTGTCCCCGGCTCTTTCCGCCAGCACATAGTTTATGCAATGGCGGATAGTGGGATAGTCCTTTAACTGAACCCCCTCTCTCCGCCCGATGCCGTAATGTTCGCGGATCGCCACGAACAGCTCGGCCTGCTTGACGGTGTCAATGCCGAGGTCGGCTTCCATGTCCAGATCGAGTTCCAGCATATCCTTCGGATAACCGGTTTTGTCGGAAATCATGGCCAGCACCGAGGCGGTCACCTCGGGGTCCGCGCCGGGCTCGGCCGCCGGTTCCGGCTGACGGGCGGGCTGCGGTTCGTTCAGCGCGGTTTCGGCGAGCTGCGGTTTCTCGATGCGCCGTTTGGCCGGCTGGGGCTGGGCGTGTTCCTTCGTCTGATCCTCCTGCCGGGTTGTTGCCGGCCGGCCGGGATTTTCCTCCCGTGCGGCGTGCTGCCGGGGCGCGGACTGCTGCGGAACGCCGGTTTCGCCGGCATCAGATTTCGTTCCGCCGCTGCCGCGTTCCGGAAAGAAATTCAGCTGGAGCTGGCTGTCGGTGTCCAGTTTGCCGAGCGAGCCGGAAAGCACTATTTCCGGCCTTGCCGAGTACATCAGTTCGTCCAGAATGGCGGTCATCCCTTCTTCGGGGTAAATGAAGTCCACGCCGTTGGATTCGAGGAATGTTTTTACGCCGGGCCGCAGGGCCATGCCGGTGCCGCCGTAGGCGGTCATCGCGGCGGATACGCCGCGGTAGCCGGAGTTCTGCAGGCTGACCGCCAGCTTGGCGATATAATCGTTGGCGCAGGCGTAATCGGACTGGCCCAGATTGCCGAACTTGCCGGCTATCGAAGAGGCTGACACCCAGAACCCGCCTTTCTTGAGCACGCCGGACCCGGCGAGTTTCATCGCGCTGTCGGCCTTGACGTCGAAGATGCGGTAGAATTCCTCCACGGTTTTGTCGCTGACCAGTTTCGAGCGTTCCAGCCCGGCGAAATGCACTATTCCGTCAATCTGCCCGTACCTTGCTTTGATCTTTTTGACACATTCGGCTATGGCTTTGCCGTCAGTCACGTCGCACCGGTAATATTCGGCCTCCGAGCCCAGCGTCCGCAGTTTCTGGAGATTGTTGTGGAGCGTTACGGGATCGGTCAGCCGGGCGTATTCGCGTTCCAGAAGCACCGGCGTCGCTTTTACGGACGAGTCGGCCTTGAGCCTGTTCCAGACGGACTGTTTCAGCTCCGCCAGTTCCGCCTCGTTCATTCTGGCGTATTTCGGGGTATCATCCGTCAGTTCCAGAATATCGAATACCAGCACCCGGACTTTGGCGCGTTTCGCGGCCAGCTGGGAAAACAGCGCGCCCAGGCCCCGGCCGCCGCCGGTTACTATGAAGGTCTTGCCGTCGAGCGGGTAACGCAGCTTGCTGGTGTCCACCCGTTCGGAAACCGCGAAATAGGTGGTGCGCAGACTGTCGTGAAACCCGATCGCCATGCGGTCGTCGCCGCGCATGATTTCATGCACGGTCTGTTCGGCTATGGCGGCGGGGCTGAGCGACGGGTCGCAGTCTATCAGTTTGGTGCGGGTTTTCGCCAGTTCGTACATGTCCTTGCGCAGGCACTGCGTCGTGCCCGCGATCGCGCCGTAGAACGGATCGAATGGTTTGCCGGTGCGGAAGCCGAATGCGCCGTCAAGCGTGATATTGATCGAGATAAAGGTGTCGGCTCCGGCCTGGTTGGCCAGCGCTTTCTCGAACACCTTGCATGCCAGAAAATACGGCATGACGTAGCGCACCATATCGTTATGCGCGCTTGCCGACAGATCAAGCACGCTGGTCTGGCAGCCGAGCAGAGATATTATGCCCTGCACGTCCGGGTTTTCCGCCGCGAACTCGCGCAGGTTCTTCTCGACGTCCTCTATGCTGTCCCAGTTTACGATAACGGTGTTTTTGCTCCGCGTTTTCTGCGAGGTGAAAACATGAACCGGCACGGCGAATTTCTGCAGTTCGTGCTGAAACGCCTTGGTCAGTTTGGCATTGTCGGAGAACAGCAGAACGGGCCGGTCCGCCGCGATTTTGCGGTCAAATTCCTCGGTAAGCGGCGCTTCTACGGTTACAGGCACCAGCCTGATGCAGCGGCCCGGTTCCGGCCCGGCCTGCTGCGCTACGGGTAGGGCGGCTGTTTCGTGCGTGGCGGGTTTCTCGTCCTGCGCCGGGGCGGCTGTTTCCTGCAAAACGAAGTTTATGCAGTGGCGGATGGTGGGATAATCCTTCAGCTGGATCCCCTCTCTCTGCGGAATGCTGTACTTTTCGCGGATGGCTACAAACAGCTCGGCCTGTTTGACGGTGTCAATACCGAGGTCGGCTTCCATATCCAGATCAAGCTCCAGCATATCCTTTGGATAGCCGGTTTTCTCGGATACCAGTTCTATGACAGCCTGCTCCACTTTCGCTGCGCCCGCGCTTACCGCAACAGCAGGCCGTTCAAGCACGGCGGTCGCCGGCGTGGCGGAAGACGCTACCGGTGTCGCCGCGGAAACCGCGGCGGGCGGCGCGGTCGCCGGAGCGGGTGCCGGCGCAGCGGGTGCGGCGGCTGTGGCTGTCGCCGCGCCGGACGGAGCCTGTCCCGTTTCCGTCAGCACGAAATTTATGCAGTGGCGGATGGTGGGATAATCCTTCAGTTGGATCCCCTCCCTCTGCGGAATGCTGTACTTTTCGCGGATGGCTACAAACAGCTCGGCCTGTTTGACGGTGTCAATACCGAGGTCGGCTTCCATATCCAGATCAAGCTCCAGCATATCCTTTGGATAGCCGGTTTTTTCGGACACCAGATCAAGCACTTCCGCTTCCACCGCCGGGCTGCCGCTTGCCCGCGGCACGGTTGTTAGAGCGGCCTGTTCTGCCGCGGAAACCGCGGCGGGCGGCGTGGCCGCCGGAGCGGGTGCAGGCGCAGCGGGTGCGGCGGCTGTGGCTGTCGCCGCGCCGGACGGAGCCTGTCCCGTTTCCGTCAGCACGAAATTTATGCAGTGGCGGATGGTGGGATAATCCTTCAGTTGGATCCCCTCCCTCTGCGGAATGCTGTACTTTTCGCGGATGGCTACAAACAGCTCGGCCTGTTTGACGGTGTCAATACCGAGGTCGGCTTCCATATCCAGATCAAGCTCCAGCATATCCTTTGGATAGCCGGTTTTTTCGGACACCAGATCAAGCACTTCCGCTTCCACCGCCGGGCTGCCGCTTGCCCGCGGCACGGTTGTTAGAGCGGCCTGTTCTGCCGCGGAAACCGCGGCGGGCGGCGTGGCCGCCGGAGCGGGTGCAGGCGCAGCGGGTGCGGCGGCTGTGGCTGTCGCCGCGCCGGACGGAGCCTGCCCCGTTTCCGTCAGCACGAAGTTTATGCAGTGGCGGATGGTGGGATAGTCTTTAAGTTTCACACCTTCTTTTTGAGGGATACTGTATTTCTCGCGGATGGCTACAAACAGCTCGGCCTGTTTGACGGTGTCAATACCGAGGTCGGCTTCCATATCCAGATCAAGCTCCAGCATATCCTTTGGATAGCCGGTTTTTTCGGATACCAGATCAAGCACCTCCGCCTCCACCCGGCTGTTTGCGCCGGGCGCCGCGGAGGCCGCCGCCGGTTTTTCCGCTTCAGGCACAACCGCTGCCGGCATGGGAGCCGACGCCGGGGTTTTCATAACAGGTAAGGCCGCAGGCGCGGTTTTCACGAAAGCTTGTGGCGCTTCGATTACTACGGCGGGTGTTTCGCCTTTTTTGATGCCGGCATCTTTCACCCGCAGCGTGTTTTTGAATATTTCCAGTTCCGGCGTATTCTGGCCCGATATCAGGCGGAGCCACGATTCGCGGACGTTTGAGTCGGCTATTCTGGATTCCTCGTCGGTGCACAGCCGTTCCGTCACCGTCATCGCCAGCTGCGAGCCGAACCCGGCCGCAAGGCGCAGCGCATATTTGAAATTGTATTTGCCGCCTTTGCTCAGATTGATGCCCGCCAGCTCGGGATCGGGCACCTGGTAGTTGGCGATCGGCGGCACCCTGCCGGTTGTCAGGGCGCGCACGCTCACCACGTCTTCAAGGCCCGCGCCCATGGCGTGGCCGGTGAATCCTTTGGTGTTGCTTACTATGATGTCGGTCGCGCCGGGCCCGAACGTTTCTTTAAGCGCGTTCACCTCGGCGGATGCGCTTCCCCCCTTGGCCGGAGTGTAGGTTTCGTGCGACATGAACATCATGTTTTTCGCCATGTCGAGCCTGTTAAACCCATAACGCCGTTCCACTTTGGCCACAAGCCTTTCCATAACGTCGCTCACATGGTTCACGTCGAGCCGGGTCGGGTGGAACGCGGAGTTGGCTATTTCGGTGCCCAGCACCCGCGCCAGCGGCTTGACGCCGCGGCGTGCGGCGGAAGTTTCATCTTCCACCACCAGCGCCGCCGCGCCCATGCCCACAATCATGCCGTGCCGGCGTTTGTCGAACGGCAGAGCGGCCTGGCTGACCACGGCGGCGGTCGTAGCCGCGCCGGTCGCCAGAAAACCGGCCAGAACCCATTCCTGCATGATGTCGGTGGTGACATCGTCCGCCGAAATTATGATGATGCGTCTGGCGCGGCCCGTGCGGATCCAGTCTTCGGCGATGCCTACGGCCTGCGTTGTGCTTGAACAGGCCGCGCTCACATGCGTGGCGGGCCCTCTGGCGTTGATCCACTGGCAGAACTGGCTGTGGCCCAGCGGAATCGCCTTGAGCAGAAAGTCGGTGCTGAATTTATAGGCCCCGTTCTCCTGCGCGTGGTACCGGGCGAAGTTTTCCGCGTACCAGCGCGACAGTTTCGCCCGGGTTTCCGGGCTCTTTATCTCGCTGATTACCGTGTTGTAGAAGGTTTCGATGTCCGCAAGCGTGCCGGTCCGGAATTTCGCAGTCAGGTATCCCGACACTTCCTTGATCACGCTTTCCGTTGACGGGAAAGCCGAGGCGAAAATCACGCCCGTATCGTCAATCATCTCTTTGGGCAGGCCCCATTTTTCCGGCAGGTAGCCGCCTGTCGAGGTGCGCTTGTAATACATGACGAGCGGGATCCCCGCATCTTTAAGCGCGAGCAGGCCCGCGCCGATGGCGAGCCGGAAAGTGTTGTCCATTGACCGGGCCCATTTTTCCGGCAGCCCGAATTCCTCGCTCAGCTCGAATTTGCCTTTCTGCGCGGCCAGCTTGACGGCCTGGGCGACATCCGTCAGCTTCTCGATGCGGTGGTTTCCGTCTTTGGCTTTAACGACGTATTCCACGTTCTTGTCAATCTGGCTCTGCTGATTTTTGTGCGAAACCGGTTCGATAAGGTTCTGCCCCCGCAGTATTTCGTCAATGTTCCCTTCGCGGAACGCCTTGTCCCAGCTGCCGGGCGTGCCGGCGGCGATGCCGCTTATGCCGATATTGCTGGTGTTGAAGCCGAAGCGGCTGGCGCTGTCGGCAACGGGAGCTGGCGCGGGCGCCGCAGGCTGCGCCGGCAGGGCCGGCACGGAAGCGGCCAGACCGGCGGTTTCTTTCGCCCATATTTCATAGGACGGGGTATAGATGCTGCCGGGCTTTAAAATATCCTTGCCCTGCCAGTCCAGCACTATGTTGGAGGACATCAGGTTGGCCAGCAGGTCGTTAAATTCCGCTATGCCGCCTTTTTTCGGGTGGTTGGTGGCCAGTACCCGGATGTCTTTTTTGTCCGCCAGCGTGGCTGTGGCGAACGCGCTTAGCACGCGCTTGGGCCCGCATTCCACAAACAGGCGCACGCCCTGATCGTACATGTTGTTAAGCTGGGAGATCCATTCCACGGTATGGCATACCTGCACTGCGAGCAGTTCCCTGATTTCATCCGGGTCGTCCGGGTAGGGCAGCGCGGTTACGTTTGAGAAAACCGGCAGCTGCGGGCGGTTGACCGGGATCTTTTTAAGGAATTCGCGGTACGGCACGGTTGCCGGTTCGATGATTTTCGAGTGGAAAGCGTGGGATACCGGTATCGCGACGGCCTGTATGCCCTGTTTGTTGAACATGTCAATCGCGGCGGGAATGGCTTTGCTGTCGCCCGCTATTACGGTTTGCTGGGGGCAGTTTTTGTTGGCCACGGCCACATAACCGGGTATGGCTTTAATCTTTTCCTGCACCATCTCCCACGGCGCGGCGATGGAAGCCATCATGCCGTTGTCGGCTACTTTGATGCTCGCCATTTCCTTGGCGCGGGTGCTGACGGCGCGCAGGCCGCCTTCAAAAGTGAAAATATCGGCGGCGACGGCGGCGGCGTATTCGCCCAGACTGTGTCCCATAAGCATGTGCGGCTTGATGCCGTAGGAGGTGATCAGCCGCATCATGGCCAGATCGGCCGTAAGAACCGCGGGCTGGGTCATTTCCGTCTGCTTGATGGCGTGCTCGTGTTTTTCAAGCTGTTCCCTTGTTTCGCCAGGCCGCGACCAGATGACGTCGGTCAGTTTGACGTTCATGAGGCGCTGCATGATTTCGTCAGATTCGTCGAACGTGTCCTGCACGATCCGGTACTTCGACGCCAGATCCTTGAGCATGTCCACATACTGCGAGCCCTGACCCGGAAACACGAACCCGATTTTGGGCTGTATTTTACCCGGCACGAAAGGATAGATTCCTTTCATTTTCAGGCGCAGATTGTCGGCCGCCCAGGCGTTCGCCGTTCTGGCGGTTTTGAGAAAATAGGCGATATTTTCGGCCAGGTGGGCCGGAGTCGCGCCGGAAAGCGACACGCCGAACCCGTTTTTGATATTGGTGTTGAGCGGATAGGCCTTGAGAATTAACGGATAGGGTTTTCCGGTGTCGAGTTCCTGCGCCAGTTTTTCCAGTTCGGCGAATAAAGCGTCCATGGTGCCCGCGGAAAGCGTGACCGCTTCGCCCTGCAGTTTTTCGCCGGGCACATGCAGCTGCACAAAAGGCCGGGCTTGCGCGACGGGCTGCTCGGCCTGCGTTTCCAGCGCGCGCTGCGCGGCGGCTATGGCCGACGGCCCGAACTCTTCCAGCGCGACGTGAAAATTGGTCCCGCCGAACCCGAACGCGGAAACATTGGCGCGGCGCGTTTTGTCGGTGTTCCACGGCTCCGCTTCCGTTATCACGCGCAAAGGCGAGCCGGACCAGTCTATCGCCGGGTTAAGCTCCGTGCAGTTGATGGAGGGCGGCAGGGTTTTGTGATGGAGCGCCAGAGCCGTTTTGATCATCGAGGCCATGCCGGCGGCCGCCTTGCAGTGTCCGATATTGGATTTGACCGAAGTTACCCCCACTCCGCCCGCGGCGGCGCCCGATTTGAAGCATTCGTCGAGCACGGCGAGTTCCGTCGCGTCGCCCACCACGGTGCCGGTGCCGTGCGCTTCCACAAGCTGCACGTCGGCAATGGAATAGTCCAGCTGTTCGAAAGCGTGTTCTATGGCGAGTTTCTGGCCTTTGGGGTTGGGCGCGGTGATGCCTTTGCCCTTGCCGTCGCTTGACGCGCCTACCGCGCGGATGACCGCGTACACCCGGTCGCCGTCGCGCACCGCGTCGGACAGGCGTTTGAGAATTATCGAGCCGGCGGCCTCGCCCATCACGAACCCGTTGGCTTTTTTGTCGAATACGAACGAGCCGTCGGCCGACAGCGCGCCGATCTTGCAGAATTTTATGTAAGCCGAAGGCTGCATCATCTGGTCCACTCCGCAGCACAGACACAGGTCGAAATTGCCCAGCCGCAGCCCGTTCACCGCTTCCTGCACGGCGGCCAGCGACGTGGCGCACGCCGCGTCCACGCTGAAATTGGTGCCGTTAAAATCAAATACATTTGCCAGCCGGCCGGCTATGACGTTGGACAGTTCGCCCGGCATCGTGTCTTCCGTTATTACTCCGAATTTGGCGTCTACTCCGGTTTCGAACTCGGCCAGCATGTCGTCCGCCGCCTTGCCCAGTTTCGCGTAGGTTTTGGTGCGCTTGAGCATGTCCTGTATTTCAAGGCGATGCACGCGGGAATCGGTGGTTTCCTTCTTCATGCCGCCCATCGAATTGCCTACGATGACGGCGGTGCGTTTGCGGTCAAAAGGTTTCCTGTCGTAGCCGGAATCGGCCAGCGCCATGTGCGCGGTTTCTATGGCGAGGTGCTGGGTTCCGTCCATCTGCTCAGCGATTTTCGGGGGAATGCGGTGTTTTATGGCGTTAAATCTGAAGCCGCGTATGAATCCGCCGATTTTTGAATAGGTGCGGTCAGTCGCCTTGTGGTCGGGGCTGTAGTAGATCGCGGGGTTCCAATAGTCGGGCGGCACTTCGGTAATGGAGGATTTTTTATTGAGAATGTTGCTCCAGAACGTATCCTTGTCCAGCGCGCCGGGCATTATGGCGCCCATTCCGATAATGGCTATTGGTTCGGAGAGTTTCTTTGTCATAGTCAGTTAAGCTCCTTGAAACAATTGACGCCGGGTTCTGAATCGGGGGATTGCCCGGACGTCGCAGTCCTTCGGGGTTTCGTTATTCCTTTATATTTTATTAAAAAGCCGGCCGCCACAACAAGGTTTATATTTAATTATTGTTAAATGTATGCATATATGGTATTATCAGAGCAATTATGAGGATAAAATTCTGGGGAGTGCGCGGCAGCATAGCCGTCAGCGGGCCTAAATACAACCGGTACGGGGGCGATACCGCCTGTGTGGAGGTGACGGGCTCGTCGGGCGAAACCGTTATACTGGACGCCGGAACCGGCATCCGCCGCCTGGGTCTGGAATTGGCGCGCCGCAAGGTGCGGAGCTGTCATATTCTGTTCACTCATTTCCATTGGGATCATATTCTGGGTTTTCCGTTTTTTGCGCCTATTTACAGTAAGAAATGTTCGGTGGTGTTTACCGGGTGCCCTCATTCCGGCCAGTCGGTGAATGATATGATCGCCAAAACGATGGAACCCCCCAATTTCCCCGTGCCTTATGACACCGTTTCCGCGTCGTTCAGCGAACAGCCTATGTGCCGCGACAGGTTCGTTGCCGGCGGCATGACTGTTCAAGCCGTCCCGCTTTCCCATCCCAACGGAGGCAGCGGGTATAAATTTACCGAAAACGGGCGCTCGTTCGTGTTCCTGACCGATAATGAGCTCGGGTTCAAACATCCCGGCGGGCTCAGCAGGGCCGGTTACGCGAAATTCTGCCGGAACGCCGATTTGCTGGTGCATGACGGCGAATATACCGCAACGGAATACACTGCCCGGCGGGGCTGGGGCCATTCGAACGCGGAGGCGGCTGTCGCGCTGGCCCTTAAATCCGGCGCGAAGCGGCTGGCTCTTTATCATCACAATCAGGAACGCACGGACGATGCCATTGATGCCATAGTGGGTTCCTGCCGGAAACTGGCGGCCGGTTCCGAACTGGGAATTTTCGCCGCCGCGGATAACATGGAACTGGAGGTCTGATGCCGACAGCTTTTTTTAACAGCCTGTATTACCCGCTTGGCGGGTTTCTGGTGTCTTTGGTGCTGCTGCTTTATTTCATTTCCAAATTCGCGGAGGCGTGCGGCGAAGCCGTTGCGGCGGAACCGGCTCCGGCGGCGGAACCGCCAGCCGTTGTGCCGGCTGCGCAGCTTGTTCAGGCCGAACCGGATCTGTTTTCGGATTTTTCAGAAAAACCTGCCGCGCAGGAGTTTGTCCTCTCGGCGGAGCTTATACCGGCCGAAGAGGGTGCGGCCCGCCGGACGGCGCCCGGCACGGCGGCGATCGAGTCGGAAATTTCCGAATTCCGCGTCCAGCTTGACGAAATGAAATATCTTGTGGAACAGCGCAAGACTCTTCACGAGAAGCAGATCGTGGACATTATCCGCAATATAAACGGCATTGTGAACCGGCTGGAAACCGTCGAACCGCAGTATCTGGAGGAGATCCAGCCCAGTTTGCAGTATCTTGTTTTTGAACTGGAAAATATCCGTGCGGCGGGCGGCAATCCGCTGGCCGCGGGCCGCAGCTAGTTTATGGCCGGAGATTATTCCGGGCTGGTCCGCTCCATAGCTGTTTTTATCACTTTACTGGCGGTTCCGTGCGGCTGGGCGGGCGGGTTTCTGCCTGATGGCTCGTTCAGCAAGGAAGCGACCGGCACTACCGCCGCCGCATTTATAAAAGATCCGTATGGCGCGGTTTACGCGGCGCTGGGTTCGGCAGGTTCGGCTTACCGCAGTCCCTACTCTGTTTTTTTCAATCCCGCCGGCCTGACGGGCGACAAGGTGAGCGCGCTGCGCAACCGCAGGCAGACACGAGAAGAAAAATTCGAGGTGGACGCGCAGACCGTGCCGGAAGGGGTTATCGCCTATAATTTGCAGGAATTGCGCAAACATCGCAAGGAGCGGAACAAAAAACGGCAGGTCGAGTCGGATGATGGCGTGCTGTTGCTTGAGGCCGCTCCGGCGCCCTCTGCTCAGGGCAATACCGTCGGTTCCGCGCTGGGCGCGAGTTATGACAGCATGTTCGAAACCTACTCGCGCAGCGCACTCACCTGTTCCATGCCTGTCGGCGCGGGAGTGGTGGCGGCAAGCCTGCTGTATGCTTCTCAGGACGCGCTTGACGGGTTCAGCACCAGAGGCGATTATACCGGCTCCTTTAACGCTTATGATTCAGCCGCCGGGCTTTCCTATGCCCGCACGATAAAATTGCGCCGCGGCGAGTTTGACGCCGGAATAACTTTCAAATATATCACCAGCCGCATTGAAAATGCGGAAGCGTCCACCATAGCCGCAGATATCGGGATTCTGACCCGTGATTTTGTTGATCAGGGCGGGCTGATACGCGATTTCGCCGTTACGGTCCGCAATCTTGGCCTGCCGATGAAAATGGACACCGTGGCGGAGCCGCTGCCGCTGGAACTGTCGGCGGGCGTGATGCTGGATGCGGGGCAGGGCTGGTACGGCTATATAGACGGCAAATTCCCCTGCGACTATTCGCCTTATGTGGCGGTGGGGCTGGAGTGGAAACCGGTTCGGCGCAAAACCTGCGATGTTGATTTCGCATTACGCGCCGGGTTTAACATGAAGCGGTCACACGAGCTTGGCGGGCTGGGCGGCTGGAGCGCGGGCGCGGGGCTTGGGTTTGGCGGGCTGGTAATGGATTACGCGTGGGTTCCGATGAACGATCTTGGCAGCACCAACCGGTTCAGCCTTACCTGGCGCTGGGGCGGTCCGGCGTCAGGCGGGCGAAGCGGTGTTACGGCTGAACCGGAAGTGGTCGGATTCATGTGAACCGCAGTTTTTTTGAGCATGGGAGAAAGGTTATGAGAATAACGTCTGTTTTGGTTGCGCTGGCGGTTTTAATGTCCGGTTCTGCCATGGCGCAGGACGGCGCCGCGCCGCAGCCGGCGGGCGCGCCGGCCCAGGCGGCCGCGCCAAACGCGGCGGACAGCGCTTATCCGTACCAGTTTGACAACAGCTATTTCGGGCTGGACAGTTCAGACATGATGCTCAACTACATACGTTTTTTTATGGAGCCCACCTACAAGATAAAGGATCAATACAGCGCGGGCGGGTTCGGCGCGGAAGCGGGCGTTATCGCGGCGTACCGGAAAGGGTATCCCTATGTCGGGTTTTCAGTAGGCGGGTTCGGTTTTGACAGCGCGGATTCATCCGACTACAGGTTTACCACCATTCCCGTTTTGGTGCGGGCCGGGGCGGATTTTCCGATTACGCCCAACTCCCAGTTTTCGCTGGTGGTGGGCGGCGGCTACAGCATTAACGATTATGCGTCAAGCAACCCGGCCGTCAGCGCAAGCTGCGGCAATTCTTATCTTTTGCAGGGTCAGATCGGTGTAAAGTTTCCGGTTTCCAGCCATATCATGCTGGGCGTTTATGGGGGGTATAGCTATATGAAACCTTATATCGGCTATACCCGCGGGGGCCTGACCGAAGGCGATTATAAAACCGTGGATGCGCCCTTTGTGAAGCTGCTGATACAGCTGTAACCGTTCTGTTGCCAGACCCGCTTCAAGCGGCCGGCCCGCGCAGTATTGCGCGGGCCGGCCGTTTGAAATTAAAAGAACGTGAAAATGCTATTCCATTCCGGTTTTCAGGCGGTGTTTGATGATACGCAGCATTTCGGTGTGAATGAGCCCGTTGGTGGCGAGTGTTTCCGCTCCGTAGCGTTCGATGGCGGTCCACGGCTTGCCGGAAAAATCGGTCACTTTGCCCCCCGCCTCCTGCACGAGCAGGCGGCCGGCGGCCACGTCCCACGGCTTGAGGACGAATTCCCAGTAGCCGTCGCTGCGGCCCGCGGCGATCCAGCTCATGTCAAGAGCGGCGGAGCCGGTGCGGCGGATATCATGGCAGATTTTAAGGAAATCTTCGATGAACCCGCAGTAAAAATTTCCGCGTTTGTAGCGGTCATACGGAAATCCGGTGAACAGCAGGGAGTCTTTCAGTTTCGCGGTTTTGGTAACGCGGATTTTCCCGCCGTTAAGGGTTGAACCGTGGCCTTTGCGCGCCAGAAAAAGTTCGTCGCGGAACGGATCCAGCACCCCGCCCAGAACGGGCTCGCCGTCTTTAAGCAGCGCGATGGACACGCAGGCGGTCGGCAGGCCGTGCGCGTAGTTGGTGGTTCCGTCGAGCGGGTCCATTACCCAAAGGTGGCGCGAGCCGGTTATGCGTTCCGACTTCTCCTCCGCCAGATAATCGTGTTCGGGAAACGCGCTGGTGATTATTTCCAGCGCGGCCCGCTGTGATTCCAGATCCGCCTGCGTCAGCAGATCGCCTTTGCCCTTGAGTTTATAATCGGTCCTGCGGAAGTAGTGCAGCAGGATCCCGCCGCAGGTTTTTAACGCGCTTGTCAGAACGGTTTGTTCTTTCATGGGGTTTCCTCCAGGCCGGGTGAATCTTCCTCCGGTTCGGGTATGTCGGGCCAGGGCACGGCGGCCGGTTCGGCGGCTTCCAGCGCTTTGTCCAGCACCGCCATGGAAACGCAGTCGTCTTCATTGTACATAAGCACTTTTTTTATGGAGTCTTCGTTGCCTTTGAGCCAGTCCCAGTAAAACACCATTGATTCCATCGCGCCGCAGTCGTTCTGCCGCCACTGGAACCCGAACAGCGGCGCCACGGCCTTGAGCGAGTAGCCCGGCGCAGGCAGATAGAACGAGTCTTTGACCGATTCCATAAGGTCGAAGCAGGCGTCCGCCAGCCCGGTCAGGCTTTTAGCCAGTTCGGGGTACACGCCGGCAAGTTTCCGCATGTGATGGGCTTCGTAAGTGGTCCAGTGGTAAAGCACGGCTTGCGCCGGATCGCCCACGAACTCGATGAATTCCCTGAAAATCTTTTCTTCCTCGGTATGCCCGTGCGCGAGGAAACTGGAATATTTGCCCGCTTCCCGGTCGTATACCCCTATAAGGTATACATGCGCGATATCGCCGGCGCGCACCGGATCCGACGCTTCAAAATCGAAATACAGATTGCGTTTTTTGCGCGGCGGCGGGAAACAGCCGGTTTTTTTTATGACCGGTTTGCCCAGTTTGTATGCTGTCGCGCTCATATAAATGTCTTTGCCGGGCTGGTCGCCCATGAGAATACCGAATTTGAGAGGATCTTCGGCGGCTATGTCCGCCGTTGTCTGGTAGCCGTATTCGCGCAGTTCTTCGCGCAGTTCATAGCCGATCGCGGGGATCATGACCAGCGCGCCGCTGTCCGCCGCGCTGTGGTTGGCGTATTTGCGCCAGGGCGGCTGGGCCGCCTTGGGCGGGCGGCCGGTTTCGGGTTTGAAACTGCCGTCGCGTATGTCGCGCCAGAGCCTGAGCGCGTTGTCGAGCCGTTCATCCCAGTCGCGTTGCAGAATGCAGACCCGTTTGGTCCGTAGCGAAATCACCATATCCGGATGCTGGTACTGCTGGATCCGGCCCAGTATCCTGTTTAAAAGCGCGGCCGCAAGCGAATAATGGTCTTTCAGATCGCCTGCGCGCTTGAGCTGGATCAGCCGGTAGTGGTATTTGCCGAAAACTGATTTGCCTTTATGCTCTTTCAGAAGCAGAGTGGCGCGGCCCAGAACGTTTTCCGGCAGATCCCACAGGCTGGGATAGCCGATCGCGGGCGCACCCGCTTCCATGGCCTGAAGCGTTTTGAGAAAAGTATCGGACTGCGAGTCGCCTTCAATAATGACCGCGTCGGGATGTTCGGCGAAGATTATGTCGGATTTGGTGGATTTGTCGCCGTCGGTGCGGGCTTTGTCGTAGCGGGTGTTTTCCGCGAAGAATTCGGCGCGCGGGGCATGGTAGTCGCACCACAGCCCGAACGGATCCTGCGTAAGCGAAAACATCCGCGATGCCCTGAAGTCTGATTCGCCGGGCGTTCTTCCTGCTGAAAAGCGGTTAAATAAAGTCTGGGCTAGAGTGTCCATTCCGAAAAGGCCTTGTCAGTTGACTGCATTAATAGCTTATGATAGCATATAGGGGACGGGTTTTGCGCGTCTTGCCGGGACCTTCACCATTCTTCAGGATGTTTAATATGCCGGAAGGCCAGGTTTGCAGCGATGCTCGCACCGGCTGTATTGTGTTTCGCAATACTTTCGCAATTTCCGCCGGTTTGCACTGTGCGCGATCTTACATCAGGAGTGATTAGTTAAATTAAAGTATGGCGAGACCTTTAAAGCCGTCCGTAAATATTCAGAATCTGCTGAGCGTCGAGCGGGTGCTCATCATCAACAAGCATACCGAGAAAAACGAGCTTATTGAAAAACTTGTGCGCAAAATAGCGGACGATTACCCCGATCTTCCGGCGGATTTCCTGCTGGAGAAGATACTCCAGCGCGAGCAGGGCATCAGCACCACCATGGATACCGGCCTTAGCATTCCGCACGCGCGGGTTGACGGGATTGACAATTTTATCGTGGCCTTGGCGGTTGCGCCGGAAGGGATTATGGATCCCGCCACGCCCGGCGTGCCGATAAAGGTTGTATTCCTGTTCCTGTCGCCTTCGGACGCGGCGTTTTTCCAGAAACACCTGCAACTGCTTTCCTTGCTGTCGGCAAAATTCCAGCCGGAGTTTGTCGAGCGGCTTGTTTCACTCAAGACAGCGGCGCAGATAATGCATGCCGTGGCGGGAAGCGTCTGATATGGCTGTTTTGAAAATCTGCAAATACGGCGAGCCTATTCTGCACCGTTCTTTGACGGAGGTGGATTATGCCGCCGCGAAAGACTCGCTTGCCCGCATTATCGAGGATATGTGGGAAACCTGCCTTGTCATGCGCGGCGCGGGGCTGGCGGCCTGCCAGGTGGGGCTTGACATGCGGCTGGTGGTGATAGCCGTGCCGCAGGACGATAAGAGCTGGCGGCGGCTGACGCTTGTCAATCCCGTCGTAACCGCCAGAACGGGCCGGAAAGTGGAGGAAGAAGGGTGTCTTTCCCTGCCGGGCCTGTTCGCGGAAGCGGTGCGGGCGGCTAAAGTCACGGTGCGGGCGCTCAACGAAAAAGGTATTCCGGTTGAAATAACCGCTTCCGGGTTCCTTGCAAAAGTCATGCAGCATGAAATTGACCATCTGGACGGGCATGTGTTTACGGAGCGTGTCGTCGCCGCCGAGAAAAACCGCGTGAAGTCCGAAATCAGGCGGCTGAAAAAACACTGGGCCGGAATTGACGAAAGCAAACAGGTGCCCGATTATGAAAACGGTTTTCCTTGGGACGCCTGAACCGGCGGTTCCCTTCCTGCATAAAACGCGCGAAATGACGGATCTGAGGCTTGTTGTCACCAATTCCGACAAGCCCTGCGGCCGCGGCATGAAAATTTCGCCCAGCCCCGTAAAGAACGCAGCGCTGGCGGCGGGCCTGCCGGTGCTCGCTCCCTGCGATATCGAGGAAGCTCGGGAGGCGGTTGCCGCCGTCGCGCCTGATCTGGGCATAGTGGTTGCCTGCGGGCATTTTCTGAAGCCGCAGTTCCTGGCTACGGCCAGACACGGTTACATCAACATCCATTTTTCCCTGCTGCCGAAATACCGGGGCGCCGCGCCGGTGCAGTGGAGCCTTATCAACGGCGAAACCGAAACCGGCGTTACCGCGTTCTGGATAACCAAAGGCATGGATACCGGCGATATTTTCATGAGCCGCAAGCTCGATATTCTGCCGTCGGATGACGCCGCATCTCTAATGCGCCGCCTCACCGCGCTGGGCGCGGACGTGCTGGCCGACACTCTTAACGCGGTAAAAAGCGGCCGGCTGATCCGCAAACCGCAGGCCGGCGAGCCCACTTTTGCGCGGATGCTGGCCCGCGAGGACGCGTGGCTGGATTTCCGTTATTCTGCCGCTGTCGTGCATAACCGGATCCGCGGGCTGGCGCTGGGGCCTAAAGCGAAAGCCCTGCTCAGGCTGCCGGACGGGCGCAGGATTGCCGTGCAGTTTGTGAAAACGGTTGTCTGTTTGCGGCCGGGCCGGGCGGGCCTGGAACCGGGCGCAATCGTACGCGTTGAAACGGAGCGCGGTATTATTGTACAATGTAAAGAGAACACCGAACTGGGTGTGCTTGAAGTCCGGCCGGAGGGCAGAAATACCGTTCCGGCGCGGGATTTTTTTTCCGGCATGAAGCTCGGGCCGGGCGATATTTTTTTGAGCGGAGCGCAGCGGGCCGTGTGATGATCGGATGATAGACAGACTGGCGCGCATTTTTCTGGACGTGACCGAGCGGTTGCAGACCTCCGTGCGGGGGTTTGTCGTTTCCGGCGTGCGGCTGGGCGAGATTTTTATTGCGCTGGTCTTTCTGGCGGTCGTTTCCTATTTTTCGGTTAACTGGGCGCTGAAAGCCGTTATCCACAGCAATGAAATAGTCGCGTTGCCCGACATAACGAAAAAACCCGTCACGGCGGCGCTTGACATCATTTCCCCCAAGGGCCTGGCCCTGCAGAAACAGGGCGAGGAATTTGATGCGGAGGTTCCTGTCGGCAGCATCATCCGGCAGCTGCCCGTGCCCGGCACGGAAGTGCGCAAGGGCAAGATAATCCGTGTATGGCTGAGCCAGGGCGGCGAGGCGGTTTTCGCGCCGAACCTGGTGGGCCTGCCGCTTCGCAACGGCGAACTGCTGCTGCGCCAGAACCAGCTGATGCTGGGCGAGGTGAGCGAATCTTATTCACTGCGGTTCGCCAAAGGCCTTGTCACCAGTCAGGACCCGAAAGCCGACGCGAGCCTTGCGAAAAACGCGCTGGTCAACGTGGTGGTGTCGGCGGGCGCGCCGCCTCCGGAAGTGAAACTGATGCCTGATTTCCGGCAGAAAACCCTTCCGCAAGCCAAAAACTGGGCTGCGGAAAACGAGATTGAACTGAAAGTCGCCGAGGACGCGGGTTCGATTTTTCCGGACAACACGGTTATCGCGCAGGATCCCGCGCCGGACGCGCTGATCCCGTCCGGGCAGCCGGTTTCGGTCACGATCAGCCATAAGGCGGGCGGAGCGAAGGCGCAGAGCAGGGAAAGCCTGCACCATATCCAGTACCGCGTGGCGGACGGCGGCGGCCAGCAGAAAAAAGTGAAGATCAGCCTTATTGATTCTGGCGGCGAAAAAGAGGTTTTCAACGGGCTGCGTATGCCCGGAGCGGATATAGACTTGACAGCGCCCCGCCACGGGCCCGCCATGGTTCGCATATTCGTCAACGGCACGCTGGTGGACGAGCGGGAGATGCCCTGATGATGGAAGCGGTTTCTCGCATAACGGAGGCCGGCGGAGAGCGCAGGATAATAGCGCCGTCGGTGCTGTCGGCGGATCTGATGCGGCTGGCCCGCGACATTGATTCCGTGTCGAAAGGCGGGGCGGACTGGGTTCATCTGGATATCATGGACGGGCACTTTGTGCCTAACCTCAGTTTCGGCCCTTCACTGGCGAAGGCGATACGCGGTTACACGGATTTGCCGGTTGACACGCATCTGATGCTGGACAATCCGCAGGATTTTGTCGAGCCGTTCGCAAAAGCCGGCGCGGATCTGATCACGGTGCATCTTGAAGCGATAGAAGGGCCCGGCCTGCTGGAAAAGATCGCCGGGCTTGGCGTCCGGGCGGGCCTTTCGCTCAGGCCGGACCGTCCGGTAGAAGATCTTAAGCCGTTTTTGCGGTATGTTGATCTGGTTTTGATAATGACTGTGTTCCCCGGTTTCGGGGGGCAGGGATTTTTACCCGGCAGTGCCGAACGCATTGCCGAGGCCCGACGCCTCATAGCCGCTTGCGGAAGGAAGATATGGCTTGAGGTGGACGGCGGAATAAACAAGGAAACGGCCGCTGCGGCCTGCCGCGCGGGAGCTGACGCTTTCGTTGCCGGCAACGCCGTGTTCGGCGAGAAATCGCCGGCGGAGGCCGTGCGCAACCTGCGCAGCAGCATCAACTAGGAGGAAACATGGCAGTAGTGCTTAGACTGCAGAGAACGGGCAAACCGAAAGCGCCGCATTACCGGATCGTGGCGATTGAAAAATCGCATCAGACCCGTGGGCGCGCGCTGGAAATCGTGGGGCATTTCAATCCCCGCGGCAACGCGAAACCCGCCGAACAGGTGGTATTCGACATGCCCAGACTCGAGCACTGGCTTTCGGTGGGCGCTGTGCCCAGCGAAACCGTTGCCGGTCTTATCCGCCGCGTTAAAAACGGCGGAGAAGCCGAAAAGAAGTAACCGCCTTTGGGCCGCGCGGCTTGCGGCCTGAGGAGATGAAATGAAAGAACTCGCTGAATACCTGCTTAAAGCGCTTGTATTAAAACCCGAAGAAGTGGCGGTATCCGCTTCCGAGGACGATAAGGGCGTTGTGCGCGTGAAAGCGCATGTGGCGGAGTCGGACAAGGGCAAGGTTATCGGGAAAGACGGCCGTGTGATCAAAGCGGTGCGGGCGGTGATGTCCGCCGGCGCGGCGAAAGCGGGCAGGAAAGTTTTTCTGGACCTTGACTGATGCGTTTCGACGTAGTCACGCTGTTTCGCGCGATGGTGGATGGCCCGCTTTCCGAAAGCATAGTGGGCCGGTCGCGGAAACAGGGCATACTGGAGCTGGGGTTTGTGGATCCCCGCGATTTCACCACGGACAGGCACCGTTCGGTTGATGACCGGCCTTACGGCGGCGGTCCGGGCATGGTGATGCTGGCGGAACCGCTGTATCAGGCGATCGCAAGCGTGAAGCGCGAAGATTCGCTGGTGGTTATGCTGGGCCCCAAGGGTGAACGGTTCACCCAGAACACGGCCAGAACGCTTTCGGGCCGTCCGCACGTGATTCTGCTGTGCGGGCATTACGAAGGCGTGGATGCGCGCATTGACAGGTATGTGGATATGGAGCTCTCGCTCGGTGATTTCATCATGACCGGCGGAGAACCCGCGGCGGTCGCCGTCATAGACGCGACGACAAGATTGCTGCCGGGAGTCTTCGTCAAAGACAATGTTCCCGATACCGAATCCTTCAGCGGGAACCTCTTGGAAGCACCTCATTACACACGTCCGGCCGTATGGCGTGGAATGAGCGTACCGGATGTGCTGCTGGGCGGCAACCACGGCGAAGTGGACAAATGGCGTGACCAGGAATCGCTCGCCCTGACCCGCAGTCGCAGACCGGATCTGCTTAAAACAATGTTGGAGGACAACAATGCAACTCGTACAGGAAGGAATTAAAACCGATATACCGGCGTTTCGGCCCGGCGATACGGTTCGCGTGCACACCAAAGTTGTTGAAGGCGCTAACGAAAGAATTCAGATTTTCGAGGGCACCGTCATCGGCAGAAGAGGCGCGGGCATTTCGGAAACCTTCACGGTCCGCAAGATCTCGTTCGGAGTAGGCGTGGAGCGCATTTTCCCCGTCCATTCGCCCAAGATCGAGAAAATTGAGGTGAAGAAGGCGGGCAAGGTGCGCCGCGCCAAACTGTATTATCTTCGCAACCTCGCCGGGAAAGCCGCGCGCATTAAAGAAGCGAAACCGGAAACTGACGGAACTGCCCAGTCTTAAACAGAAATTGTCAGCGCAGGTGTGCCTTGACGAGACAGGAATTCGACGAGGAACTGGCGCGGGAATACAGCGCAGGCTCCCTGATCGGGATAGATGAAGCAGGCAGGGGCCCCCTTGCGGGGCCCGTAACTGCCTGCGCCTGTGTTTTGCCAAAAACGGCATATCCGCTGCTTGCCGAAGTGAACGACAGCAAACAGCTTTCTCCGAAGAAAAGGGAGAAGCTGTACGAACTGCTCAAACAATGCGGAGCGCGTTACAGCGTGGCTTTTGTTGCTGCGGCGGAAATAGACCGCATAAATATTCTGCAGGCCACATTCAAGGCGATGCGCGAAGCGGCGGCTGAAGTCGCCGCTTCGCTGGCTTCGCCGCTGTGCGTGGTGGACGGAAACCATAAAATACGCGATTTCAGCCTTCCTCAGACGGCAGTGGTCAAAGGAGACAGCCGGTCGCTGTGCGTGGCGGCGGCGAGCGTTATCGCCAAGGTCGAGCGCGACCGCTATATGCGGGCGCTTGACGTAAAATATCCCGGCTACGGGTTTGCCGGGCACAAAGGCTACGGCACGGCGGCGCACATGCGCGCGATAGCTGAAAAGGGCCCGTGTCCAGAACACAGAACCACATTTATCCCCGACGATATCATAAACGGGCTCAAATCCCGGGCCCGGCAGCTTGATTTCAAATTTCACTAATTCCAATGGCGGGATTTTTCGGCCGGATATTCAGCTCTGACAATACGCGCCGGCAGACCGGCGCCGCCGCCGAAGCGCAGGCGGAGGCTCTGCTGCGGGCGAAAGGCTACGAAATACTCGCGCGCGGCTGGCGCGTGCCGTGCGGCGAGCTGGATGTGGTGGCCCGCAAAACCGGTACGCTGGTTTTTGTCGAAGTCAAAGCCCGGCGCGGCACGGGTTTCGGCGGCGCGATTCATGCGGTGACAAAAGCCAAACAACTCAAACTCACGCGCGCCGCGCTAAGCTATATCAAAGCGGAAACGCCCGGTTTTTCATCAGCCCGGTTCGACGTGATGCTGTTCACCGCCGGGCAGGAGCCCGTGCATATCGAAAACGCTTTTCCCCCCGCCGCCGGTTTCAATTTCTGAAAGCCCGGTTGAAATTTCATTCGGGCGGCTGACGGCCCGGGATTTTTGCAACGGGCGTTCCGGTTCACGCCCGGGGTTTGCGGCAGGGTGGAAATTGCCGTAGCGGCGTCTGCTGCGGCCATTGCCTGCCCCGCCGTTTTTTTGTTAACCTTAAACAATGCATTGGCGATGATTATCTTCCCGCGCGAGGCTATATAAATGATTACAAAAAAAAAGTCCCAACATATCGCAAGAATTGAAAAAGCCGCAGCCTGGCTTAAAAAAAATCTCAAAGGCCTGACGCCGGACACGCTGATGATAATGGGCAGCGGCCTGTCCAAATCCGTGCCGCAGCTGAAAAATTCCATAACGATCTCCTATGACAGAATACCCGGCTTCCTGCGTTCCACCGTAGAAGGCCACGCGGGCGAACTGGAAATCGGAAAATCCGGCGCGCTTACCGTAGCCATCATGAAAGGCCGGTTCCATTACTATGAAGGGCACGCTATGAGCGATCTGGCCATTCCGATCCGCGTATTCGGCGCGCTTGGCGTGAAGAACCTTGTTGTCACGGCGGCGGTCGGTTCGGTGCATAAAAACGTGAAGCCCGGCAGTTTCGTGATTCTCAGGGATCATATCAATTTCATGGGCGTGCACCCGCTGCGCGGCGTGTATGACAAACGGTTTGGTCCGATGTTTCCCGATCTCACCGACGTCTATGCTCCGGCCCTGCGCCGTGCCGCGCTGGCCGCCTGCAGAAAGAATAAAATCCCCGCGCGCGAAGGCGTTTATCTGGCGGGGTTCGGGCCGACTTATGAAACCCCGACCGAAATACGCATGTTCAGGAGCTGGGGCGCGGACGTGGTCGGCATGTCCACCGTTCCCGAGGTGCTGGCGGCGAGCCAGCTCGGCATGCGGGTGCTGGGCGTTGCCTGCGTGACCAATCTCGCGGCAGGCATTTCCGCTTCTCCGCTTACTCATCAGGAAGTGCTGGACGCCGGCGTTATGATCGCCAGCAAATTCAAAGGGTTCATTGCGGATCTGCTCAAAGCGTCCGCTTTCGAGGTGAAACAGCCATGAGAATGATTGACATCATCATAAAGAAGCGCGGCGGCAACGCGCTTACGCAGGAAGAATTTGATTTCATAGCCGGCGGCGCGGCGAAAGGCGCGGTGCCGGACTATCAGCTTTCCTCGTTTCTGATGGCGTGTTTTTTAAACCCGCTGTCGGACGCGGAGGCCGCGATGTTCACGCGCGCCATGGCTTTGTCCGGCGACAGGCTGCAGTTTAAAGAAATCAGGGCCCCTAAAGTGGACAAACACTCCACCGGCGGCGTGGGCGACGGCATATCGCTCGCGCTCGCGCCTCTGGTCGCCTGCGCGGGGCTGGCGGTGCCGATGATGTCGGGCCGGGGCCTCGGCCACACCGGCGGCACGCTTGACAAGCTGGAAGCGATGAAAGGCTTTAAGGTGCGCATACCCTCGGCGCAGATCAAAAAACAGATGAAAGCGCTGGGCGTGTGCATGTTCGGGCAGACCCGGGATCTTGCGCCCGCCGACAAGAAACTATACGCTTTGCGCGACGCGACCGGCACGGTGGAAAGCCGCCCGCTCATTGTGGCGAGCATCCTTTCAAAAAAATACGCCGAAGGCGTGGACGCGCTGGTCATGGACGTCAAATACGGCTCCGGCGCATTCATGCAGAAATACGGGGACAGTAAAAAACTCGCGCAGTCGCTCGTGCGCACGGCTAGCCTGATGGGGCTTAAGTGCACCGCGCTGCTCACCGGCATGGATCAGCCGCTGGGGCGCGCCGCAGGCAACGCCAACGAAATGCTGCAGAGCATAAACGTGCTCAAAGGCGACAAAACTTCCGCGCCGGATTTCTACGAGCTGCTCATTCAGACGGGCGCCCATATGCTTGTGATGGGCAAAAAGGCCAAAACCGTCGAGCAGGCGGCGCGGCAGCTTGAGGGTTATATTGACGACGGCTCCGCGCTCGAGAAACTGCGCCTGATGATCAAATGGCAGGGCGGCAACCCCAAACTCGTGGACGAGCCGGAGAAGCATCTTAAAAACGCCCGGCTGATGACGGAATTCAAAGCCGCGCAGTCCGGCTATCTGGCCGCGATGAACGCCCGCACGGCCGGCGAGGCCTGCGTGCTGCTCGGCGCGGGGCGCGGCAGAATGGAGGATGTGATTGATTTCGGGGCCGGCATATGGTTTGAGAAAAAAGTGGGCGACGCGGTGAAAAAAGGCGACGTGATCGCGCGGATCCACGCGTCCGACCCCAAACGCCTGAAAGCGGGCGCGGAACATTTTGGACGGGCAGTGAAAATCCAGAAAGGAAAGGTAAAGGTTCCCGGAATAATCCGGGAAGTGATTAAATGACGACAGGAAAAACCTTCGTATCGAAGCATCCGCTGTTGCAGGATAAAATCGGTCGTCTGCGCTGTAAAAACACCAGCGTAGCCGATTTCCGCCGGCTGGTGGGCGAGATAACCATGCTGCTCGGTTATGAGGTGCTGGCGGAGATGAAAATCGAAAAGTCCGAAGTGCACACTCCGCTGGGACTGTGGCAGGGCCATAAGGCCGCGCAGGAACTGACAATCGTTTCCATTCTGCGCGCCGGCCTGGGCATGAGCAACGGGTTCATGGCGCTCGAGCCGATGGCGCGGTTCGCGCATATCGGCGTATACCGCAACGAGGATACGCTTGAGCCGGTTCGTTATTATGCGCGGTTTCCCGCCAATATTGACAGGCATTGCGTAATCCTTACCGACCCGATGCTTGCGACCGGCGGGTCCGCCATAGAGGCGCTGGATATCCTGAAAAACGAGGGCGCGAAAGATATCGCTTTCGTCTGCATTATCGCCGCCAAGGAAGGTGTCGGGAAAGTGCACAAGGTGCATCCGGAAGTGCCGATTTTCATCGGCTCGCTTGACGAAAAGCTGAGCGATAAAGGCTACATACTGCCCGGGCTCGGCGATGCCGGCGACAGGATGTTCGGCACGGTCTGACATTTCAAACCGGTTCGCGGCGTATAACCTGAGCATAATTAAAACGGTGAGAAAAAGCCGCCTTTTGGCGGCTTTTTCCTTTTTTAAGGCGGGACTGGTGTTTGAAAATCTGGTCCGTCCGGCACTTTCAGCCCGGCCCGCAAGTTGTAAATTTCCGGCGTTTTGTGTGCTAAAATAAGTACATGAAGAAAATAAGAAATCTCATTATTATCGGCGCGCTGCTGCTTACTGGCACCTGGGCGGTCTGCGCGCCGGTTACTCAGCTTCAGGAGGCGGGTTCTGCCAGCAGCACAATACAGTTTCCGCCACCTCCGGCCGCGGGATCCGAGGAGGACCGCGCGGACAATGCAGCAGTGCATAAATGGCAGGACGAGCGGACAGAGCAGCAATGCGCGGCCGCCAACGCGCAGGCCTACGCCACCTATGAGGAACTTTTCGGCGGGCTCAGTCCCTTTAAAAAACCGGTTCCGGAAAACGTGCAGAGCATCCTGACGCACTTGCGCAAGGAAGTGAATGACACCAATGTCCAGATCAAAAACCGTTATAAACGGCCCCGGCCTTTCCGTATGGACAGCACCATTGACCCTTGCCTTGGCCGTATTGGCGGATATTCCTATCCGAGTGGACACGCGGCGATTTCGCGGATGTTCGGGCGGCTGCTGGCGGATCTGGTTCCGGCGCAGCGCAAGGTTTTCATGGATCAGGCCGATCAGTGCGCGCTGTACAGGGTTATAGGCGGCGTGCACAATCCCTCCGACATTGAGGCTGGCAAGCTGGTTGGCGACATCAAGTATGAGCAGTTTCTGCGTGATCCTGACACCAGCGCGCAGATCGAGAGCCTCAAGGTATATTTATCCACGCCGTAACCGCGGCGGGCCGTTTCCGTTGAGGATGAACCCCCCCGGCTGTGCCATTGGCCTGCCGGTTGTTATTACGCTTTACCGGCAAGCCGGGGGTTTCTTTTGGTCCAGCCTTCATTTGGCGGGGTTACACACTCCATTGAGCCATGCCGGCAATCATTATGCCGCGTCGGCCGGCGCCGGGGTTTTGCGAGCGTAATTTAAAAAGAAAACCCCCGGCTTTGCCGGGGGTTTTTGACAATGGCGGGACGCTAGATTTCCGCGGCGGCGATCTTGTCCAGTGAAGACTTGTTGGTGATCACTATTTCCTTTCCGTTGCGCTTTATGATTTTGTTTTTTTCAAACTCCGCCAGTATCCGCACCGCCGTTTCCACGGTCAGGCCCGCCATCTCGGCGAGTTCGCGGCGCTTGACGCCTTTTACCACAAAATTCCTGCCGCTTTCCGGCAGCGAGGTTTTAAGAATAACGTCCGCCATGCGGGTTTTTGCGGGTTTGTAGGCAATGTCGTGGGCGCGGGTGTCGCCTTCGCGCACGTCGCGCGCGAGCGCGCGCATGACCGCGACGGACGCATCGGGATGTTTGCGCAGGAAATCAAGGAATAACGCATTGTCCACCAGCGAGATAACCGTGTCGCCCATCACCTCGCCGCTCGACTGGAAGTTGCCGCCCGCAAAAAACGCGATGTGCCCCACCAGATCGCCCGTATGCTCGATACGAGATATCAGCTGCTGTCCGCTCGCGCTGGTTTTATAAATTTTCACCCGGCCGGTGCATACGATAAACAGGCCCGGGGGCGGTTCGCCTTCGTTGAACAGGTATTCGCCGTCGGCAAAGGCGCAGGACGACCGGAGCGATTTCCAGGTGCGCTGGGCGGCTCTGTCAAAGTGTTCGTAGATGCAGTTGGAACGGGAAATACATTTATCACAATCGGGAACTTCACGTTTTGTAAATGACATGGGAGTGTCTCCTACTGTTGATTGTACAAAATGTAAGCATATGCCGGTCAATCTTTTAATGATCTCAATTTGGTAAACTCAGACTGATGCTAAAGGATATCGCCGCCCTCGGACGGGAAAGCGTGATTTACGGGTTTTCCACCGTTCTGGCCCGCCTGCTCAATTTTCTGCTGGTGCCGTTTTACACCTATTTCCTGGCGCCGGCGGATTACGGAGTGGCGGCGTCGGTGTTTGCCTATATCGCGTTTCTCAATATCATCTACCAGTACGGCATGGATCAGGCGTACATGCGCTTTACCGCCGGCAGGAACCCGGACGATCCCGTGGTGTTCTCCACCCCCCTGCTTGCCGTAACGGCCAGCTCGGCGGTATTGTCGGCGGGGCTTATCCTGTTTTCCGGGCCGTTGGCGGAGCTGTGCGGGATCGGGCGCGGGTTCGCGCCGCTGGTGGTCTATTCCGCGCTTGTGCTCGCGCTTGACGCGGTGTGCATAGTGCCGTTTGCCCGGCTGCGGATGAAGCACCGCGCGTGGAAATTCGTGGGAGTGCGTACATTGTCCATAGCGGTCAATGTGGGTATGAATATCGTTATGCTGGCGGTGCTGCGGCGCGGGCCCGAAGGCATTTTTATCGCCGCGCTCGCGGCTTCTGGCGTATCGCTTCTGCTGCTTCTGCCGGACATGTTAAGGATTGCCCGCCCCCGTTTTGACCGGGCGCTGTTTTCTGACATGGCCGCATTCGCCTGGCCGTTCGTGCCGTCCGGGCTTGCTTCGATGATTGTGCAGGTGGTGGACCGGCCGATAGTGATGTTTCTGGCCGGCGCGACGGCGGTCGGCGTGTATCAGGCCGGTTACAAAATGGGCATTTTCATGATGTTGATTGTGGTGATGTTCGATCAGGCGTGGCGCCCGTTTTTCCTCGAGCGCGCCAGACAGCCGGGCGCGGAGCGCATGTTCGCGCGGGTGTTCACGCTGTTTTCGTTCGCCGGGGTCTGGGTGACGCTCGCCATCGCACTTTTTATAGGCGATTTATTGCGGTTCCCGGTGCACGGTGTGTATCTGCTTCACCCGGATTACCGGGGCGGCATTGCTGTTGTGCCGCTGGTGCTGGTGGCGTATCTGTTCTACGGATTTTACATAAATTTCATGGTCGCGCCGGTGCTGAGCAAGAAAACAGGGATGCTGGTTTGGGTGACGCTTGCGGGCGGCCTGTCCAATATAGCCGGCAATTTTCTGCTGGTGCCGCATTTCTCGATTATAGGCGCGGGCTGGGCAACGCTCGTCAGTTATCTTATAATGGCGGTATGCCTTTATTTTGCGGGCCGGCGCGTCTATCCGGTGCCGTACGAATGGAGCCGGGTGTTGAAAGTGTTCGCGTGCGCGGGGCTGCTGCTGGGTTGCGCGTGGGCGGCGGTCAGGTGCGGTGCGCCGGTGCGGGCGGCGAAACTCTCGGTGCTGTTGTTTTATCCGGTTATTCTGGGGCTGGCCGGTTTTTACCGGACGGCGGAAATCGAGGAGCTGAAAAAGATTTTTGTCAGATTGGGGGAACGGTATGGCAAGGCATAAAATGGGCGCGGCCGCCGCGCTTATAATGCAATGGGTGAAGGTCAACAGTTCGGGCGCGGCGAAGCGGTATGCCGATCTGCTCGATTTGTCGGAAGCGGACCCGCTTTACATCAGCTGCGCCGAAATATGCCCGTGGTACGCCGAAGTGATTTTCAACCGCAAATTCATGATAAAGCGGCTGATTCAGGCCCGCCTCGACCAGTCCGAACTGCCGTGCCAGCTGGTGCTGCTGGGTTCCGGCTGGAGCCCGCTTGCGCTGGAGCTGATCGAAACCCGCCGCGCCAGACTCGCGCAGATTTTCGAGATTGATCATGAAAGCCCTGCCGAAAAGAAAAAACTGTTTTACGAAGTGGAGCCGCTTTCGAAAGGGCTTGTTACGTTCATCGGCTCCGAGCTCGGCGCTTTGGACAGGCTCGACAAACACGGCATCCGCCGCGATATCCCCTCCATCATCCTGCTGGAAGGAGCGAGCTATTTCCTGCCGCCGAAAACGCTGGCGCACATGATGCGCCTGTTCAAATCGGGCCAGCGGCATAATTATTGCATTGCCGAATACCTGGTGCCGGAAGGGCAGGTTACGTCGTTCCGGCGTGATATTCCCCACGCTATTTTCGATTCGATCGCCATGGCCGGCGGCTATGCCGACATGACAACCTATAACCGGGCCTCGCTCTCCGCCCTGTTCCGCGGCGAAGGCGGCGAGCCGCTGGAGCATTTTACCCTTTCCGATATGGAGAAACAGCGCACGGGCGAAACCAAGTTCTTCCCCTCCGCGGACCACGGCTGGATCGAAATTCTTACCGCCGAGCTGTAGTCTCCGTGCTTTTGGTATCCGCGCGCCGGCGCGTATCACAACGCCGGCACGCCGGACATGCTGGCGGCTCAGCGCCTGTTTTCGAGCGCAAGCAGAAAAGAAAATTCGAACGCCGCATCCTCTATCGCCTCGAATCTTCCGGAGCGGCCGCCGTGCCCGGCGTTCAGGTCGGTTTTGAGCAGCACGAAATTGCCGTCGGTTTTAAGCGCGCGCAGTTTGGCGGCCCATTTGGCGGGTTCCCAGTACTGCACCTGCGAGTCTTCCAGTCCGGCTGTGATTAGCAGGTGCGGGTAGTCCTGCGCGGTCACGTTGTCATAAGGCGAATAACTTTTCATGTAGCGGTAGTATTTCGGATCGGCGGGGTTGCCCCACTCCTCGTACTCGCCTGCCGTAAGCGGGAGCGACGTGTCCTGCATGGTGGTGACGATGTCCACAAACGGCACGTCCGCCACCACCGCGTTGAAAAGGTCCGGCCGCATGTTTAGCACGGCTCCCATCAGCAGTCCGCCCGCGCTGCCGCCGTTGGCGTAAAGATGGGCGGGCGAGGTGTATTTTCGTTTTATCAGGTGCTCGGCGAGCGCTATGAAATCCGAAAACGAATTCTTTTTTTTAAGCAGTTTTCCGCTTTCATACCATTTGCGCCCCAGGTCGGATCCGCCGCGGACGTGGGCGATGGCGAACACAAATCCCCTGTCGAGCAGCGACAGCCTTGCCACGCTGAAATACGGGTCCGACGAGATGCCGTACGCTCCGTACCCCACCAGGTACAGCGGGTTTGCGCCGTCGCGCCGCAGGCCTTTGCGGTAGACGAGCGAAACGGGTATTTTGACGCCGTCTTTGGCGGAAGCGAAAATCCGTTCGGAGCGGTAATCGCCGGGGTCGAATTTCCCCAGCACTTTTTGCCGTTTTTTAAGGATATGTCCGCCGGTTTTCAGATCGAAATCATATACGCTGGCCGGCGTGGTGAGCGACTGGTAGCCGTAGCGCAGCAGTCTGGTTTCGTAGCACGGATTGTCACCCACATACGCGGTGTAGGCGGGGTCGTTAAAGCGCAGCTGGCGTTCGCGCCCGGTGGCGCGGTTGCGGATGCGGATGCGGGTCAGCCCGCGGCGGGTTTCCTCGATCACCAGATGATCTCTGAAAGCGCTGATGCTTTCAATGAGCGTGTCTGGCCTGTGCGCGATGAGCTGTTTCCAGTTTTTCAGGCCGGTTGCCGTTTCCGGCGTCTGCATCACGCGGAAATTTTTGGCTTTATGATTTGTCAGCACGAAAAACCGGTCGCCGCCGTGTGAAACATAGTATTCCAGTTTTTTCGTGCGCGGCTGGAAAACAACGGGTTCCGTGCGCGGCTGGCCGGCGGGTATGAGCCGGTATTCGCTGGACGTGGAGCTGTGGATTGAAAGGTAGAGGTATTTGCGCGACAGGCTTTTGTCCACTCCCACGCTGAAAGCGGGATCCTTTTCCTCATAGACCGGGGTATGGGTTTTGCGGTCGGGCGAGAGAAGAAAAACACGGTTGTAGCGCAGGGTGGTTTCGTCCTGCCGGGTGTAGAGCAGGGAGCCGCCGTCCTCGGCCCAGACGAAATTGGGCGTGGTTTTTTCGATCGTTTCCGGCAGCAGTTTTCCGGTTTTGAGATTTTTGAAGCTCACTGTGCAGACCCGCCGGCCCTCCGTGTCGGAGGCGTAGGCGAGGATACTGCCGTCAGGGCTGACGGCAAGGCTCATTATATCGTAATAGGCGTGCCCGCGGGCGAGTTTGTTTACATCGAGCAGGATTTTCTCGCGCGCCTTGAGGCTGCCTTGTTTTCGGCAGTAGATGGGGTGCTGGGATCTGGTTTCATAGCGGGCGTAATAGTAACAGCCGTTTTTCCAGACCGGCACGCTGGAGTCGTCTTTTTTCATGCGGGCTTTTATTTCGTTGAAAATGGTTCGCTTGATGTGGGCGGCGGGCCTTAAAACCGCGTCGGTATAGCGGTTTTCTGCTTTGAGACAGGCGGTTACCGCTTCGGAGCCGCGTTCGCGGAGCCAGAAATAATTGTCGGTTCTGGTATCATTGTGCGCGGTCAGCGTGTGCGGCCGGATTTCCGCCGCGGGCGGTTTGATCTTCGGGTGCTTCAGCAGGCCGGTGTCGCGGTCTTTGCGGACAGGTTTCAGGGTTGCGGGGCTGCGTTTCATATCAGGTCTCCTCAATTTCAAAACGGGCGGACAGCGGTTTGTGGTCGGACGAGTTCACTCCGTCGAGCGCCTGCGCGGATATTATTTTAAGCCCGCGCGAGAATATATGGTCAACAGGATGGATGGGATGGCGGCTGCGGGTGTCGGGTTTGAAAGCCAGTTCGGTCAGCCCGGCCACGCGGGTCACCGAATAAAGTATGTCCCTGCGCCGCCTGCTCCAGCAATTAAAGTCGCCCGCCATTATTACCGGGCCCTTGAATTCCGCCAGCGCGCGGCCCGCCTGTTCCATCTGGCGGGCGAACGCCGCCGGGCGCGTGAAGTTTATGCCGTGCACGTTGAGCGCCAGCAGGTAGCCTCCGGGTATCGGATAGACCGTGGCAAGCATCATTTTATGCGTGTTTATCACGGGTTCGCGCTCCTGCGCCAGAAAAAACACGCGCGCGGCGGCGCATGCGCTTCCCGTCGCCACGCCGCAGGCGTGGCCCCGGCCCGGAGAAAAAAAGCTGGTTGCCATCCGCCACGCGGCGCAGGGCAGGCTTAAAAGCGTTTCCACCGCGGGGCTCAGGCGCAGTTCCTGCAGCATGACAAGATCGGATTGCTGGTCCAGTTCCGCGAAATCACGTTCCCAGCGCGGGTGCCGGCATTTGTGGCAGTTCCATACGGTCACTGTTATCCTGCGCGGCAGGCGCCGCCCGGGGGCGGAGCCGTAAGAGGCCAGCACTTCGTGACGGGGCGGTTTCTTTATAAACATCAGTAGTAGGGCGTCAGCAGGCGGAACGCGTTGTTTCTTAACTGATGCGGCAGGCTCAGGCGCTGGCCGTGCCGGGTTTTAATGAGTCTGGCGGCGGATTTTTTTTCAGTCGCGACGGCGAGCAGTTTTCTGGCGAAGGCTTCGCCCAGACACTCCAGATTGGCCTCGAAATTAAGGCGCAGGCTGCGCACGTCCCAGTTGGCGGAGCCTATGAACGACCACAGCCCGTCCACTACCGTCAGTTTGCTGTGGTCGAACGGGGCGGGGGTGCGGTAGATTTTTACGCCCGCTTTCAAAAGGCCCGGGAAATTGGCTTCCATTGCCCAGTCCATGCCGAAAATATTGCTTTTGCCGGGCAGTATGATTTCCGTTCCCACGCCGCGCATGGCGGCCAGCTCCAGCGCGTTCATGATGCCGGAGCCGGGCAGAAAGTACGGGGTGACGATAGTGATGTTTTTTTGCGCGCAGGCGATCGCGCCGAGCAGCAGCCATTCAATGCGGCCGGTGTCGCTGTCCGGCCCGTCGGCTACGGCACGGCAGAGAGTATTGTCCTCGGGTTTTGCGGGGCAGGGCTGCGGTTGTGCGAGCCGGAATTTCCGGCCGCCGCTGAAAAGCCAGTCTTCCTCGAACACGCGGGCGAGCTGGTCGGTAACGGGGCCGCAGACCCGGAAGGTTATGTCCGCGATCGCGTCGTGCCTGTATTTTTTCAGCAGGTTGCCGCGGCTGATGTTCATGCCTCCGATGATGGCGGCGTCGCTGTCAGTTATCAGCATTTTGCGATGGTTGCGCAGGTTCACAAACGGCAGCGCGAACGGGGTTTTTGCCGGCAGAAACAGGCGCAATTCAAGATTGGGGATGTCGCGCAGTTCCGTTTCTATGGTGGGCGTGGAATAGCGCACGCCCACCCCGTCGAGCAGCACGCGCGCATGCACGCCGCGCCGGGCGGCGGCTTTGAGGGCGGCGGCGACGGCGCGGCCCGCCTCGTCGTTGTCGAAAATATAGCTGGCCAGCAGAATCTGCTTTTGCGCGCGGGTGATGGCTTCGATCATGGCGGGATAAGCCTCGTCGCCGTTTATTAGCGGCTCGATGGACACGCAGTGCGAAAATTTCTGTTTCAGGGCTTTGTCCGCGAACCGGAGAAAGTCCGCGTATCGCGGCGAATGAATTGCGCCCGGCGGCTGGTGATGCTCGTCAGCGTCCGGCCCGGCCGGCGCGGAAGTTTTGCGGCGCAGGCGCAAAGCCTTGCGCTGGATGCGGTTGACGCCGAGTATGATATAGAGGAGTCCGCCGGTTATCGGGGCCAGCCAGACCAGTCCGATCCAGCCGGCCGCGCTTTTTGTGTCATCCTTATTAAGCAGAATATGCGCGGTCGCCACTGCCGCCAGCGCGACGTGGAGTGTGCCCGCCGCTATGGCCCAGATCATGTTCCCGTGCCGCATCGCCGCCTGCAATATGCCCGACATTATGCCGCGCCGCCGTATTTTTTATTGAGTATCCGGGCCAGCCCTCCGGTCGCGGTTTCGCGGTACTTGGCGTTCATGTCAAGGCCGGTTTCGTGCATGGTGGAAACCACGTCGTCGTAGCTCACCAGCCCGTGCCCGTCGGACAGCAGCGCGTAAGTCGAGCAGGACAGCGCGCGCACCGCCGCCATCGCGTTGCGCTCGATGCAGGGCACCTGCACCAGTCCTCTGACCGGGTCGCAGGTAAGGCCCAGATGATGTTCCAGGCCCGCTTCCGCGGCGTATTCGATCTGGGCGATGCTGCCGGCCAGCAGCTGCGCCGTCGCGCCCGACGCCATGGCGCAGGCCACTCCTATTTCGCCCTGGCACCCCACTTCCGCGCCCGATATGGAGGCGTTATGCCTGGCCACATTGCCGAAAATACCCGCCGTGGCCAGCGCGTGATGAATGCGCTTGTCGGAAAAATCGTAAGTCGTCTGCATCAGGTGCAGGAGCGCGGGCACCACGCCGCAGGATCCGCAGGTCGGCGCGGTCACCACCTCGCCTCCGGCGGCGTTTTCTTCGGCGCAGCCGAGCGCATAGGCGAACAGAAAATTCACCGGCTGCAGAAACTGGGTTTGCGTTTTCGCTTTGGTGAGAAAGCTGTAGGCCTTGCGCTGGAGCCTCAGTCCGCCCGGCAGCATGTCCTCCTCGCGGATGCCGCGGATGAGTGTGCGGCGCATTGCTGTCCACACTTCGGCCAGATAGTCCCACAGTTCGGGGCCTTCGTGTTCTTCCGCGTATTTCCACAGGGTGATGCCTTTTTCTTCGATATAGGCGCGTATTTCCGAGAAGTTTTTATGCGGATAAACGGTTTCCACGTCCTGCCGGAAATTCTCCGCGCCGCGCACTTCGCCGCCGCCCACGCTGTAGGCCTGCCACCGGTCAAGCAGGCTGCCGTTTTCGTCTAAAGCGGAGAATTCCATGCCGTTGGGGTGCAGCGGCAGCTGTTTGGCCGGGTTCCATTCGATTTCCGCCGGCGCGCCGCCCAGTCCGGCGATAATGGCCTTGTCGGTGAGGTGGCCGGCCCCGGTCAGGGCCAGACTGCCGTACAGCCCGATTCTGTAACGCGCGGCGGCCGGTGTTTTTCGCCGGAAAGTTTCAGCCGCCAGCTTCGGGCCCATTGTATGGCTGCTGGAGGGCCCCATACCTGTTTTGTAAATCTGTTTTATGCTGTCCATTGGCGCCGCCTTCAATAGGATGTGTTTATCTCATACAAGTATTATAAAATATTTATAGTGATTCCCCTACAGGCGGCGGTAATAATGAAAATCAAAATATTTATGATTATGCTGGCGATCGGGGCGGCTCCGTGTTTCGCGGGGCCGGACGCGGTCAAAATAATGTCCGGGTCGGACCGGATAATGAACCCCGACCAGCCGTACACGGTTTCGGTGGAGCTTACCGATTTCCGCGCCGGCGTTGCGGTCAGCACGCTGAACCTGCAGGCGTACGCGTTTCGCGACAGATATACCCGCCGCATGACTACGCTGGTGGATTTCCTCTCTCCGGAAAAAGATGACGGCAAGCTGATGCTCAAGCAGGGCAGAAATTTGTGGCTGTATACGCCGCTGTCGTCCGGCACGGTGCATATCTCGCCCAGGCAGCAGCTGCTCGGCACCGCCTCGAACAGCGATGTTCTGGCGGTTAATCTCGCGCTGGATTACAAACCCGCCTACGAAGGGCGCGCCCGGGCCAAGGATTCAGCCGGAACCGTGCGCGACTGTGTTAACCTCAACCTGCGCGCCAGGGACGATAACGCCGATTACCTCGGCATCCAGTACTGGGTGGAGGAGGAAACCAATCTGCCCGTGCAGGCAAAATATTATTCCGATTCCGGGCGGCTGTTAAAAACCGTTTTTTACGGGAAATACCGCAGCGAGCTGGGGTCTTTCCGTCCGACCGAACTGCTGGTTGTTGACGGCGTTGACAGCAGGTATGTGACACGCATTTCGTTTTCCGGCTACCGCTACAAGAATATCGGGCTTGACTGGTTTGAGCCGTCCGCCCTGCATAAATTTGCGCGCGCCGCGATTGCGGGGCTGGATCTTCCTGCTGTTTCCCCCCTCTCAGGCGGCGAGGATCTGGAACCGCAAGTGTCGTCCGCGATAGCTGCCGGCAACTGATTGCGGCATTGCGAAACTCAGGGCCGTGTCCGCTTGAACCGGATGGTCTTTATGCGTTATGCGGGCGCGGCGGAACGTGCTTATTGCGGGTTTCTGGCGAGCCGGGCGGTGTAATGAAGCGGCGTGCCCGGGTTGAAATAGGCAATTTCCTCGCCGAGCGATTTAATGCGCTGTTCCAGGCAGTCGCGGCACATGCCGGCGTTTTCGTCGAGGCAGGGCTTGCCGTCGTACAGCTGGTAATAGGCCCGGTATTTCGTGTCCGTTATGTTGGGCATTATCACGTTCGCGCCGGCTTTAAGGCCCAGCTCACGGCCGGCGGGGCTTAGTGCCTGCAGCGCGGTGGTGGCCGCGATATTTATATCCGGCAGTACCAGCCGGGCAACCGCTATCATTTTAAGACCCATTTCAAGGCTGTGCGGCCTCATCGCCGGCGCCGCGCCGGCGGCGAGCGGGGTTTGCGCGTGAGGAATGTAAGGGCCCATGCCGATCATGTCAATATCCATATCGCGGAAAAAAATAATATCGTTCGCCAGATCCTCCACTGTCTGAAAGGGCAGGCCCGTCATCACTCCGGTGCCTGTCTGGTAGCCCAGTTTCCGAAGTGTTTTCAGGCAGTTGAGGCGGGTATCGAAACTATGGTCTTTCGGATGGAGTCTGGCGTAAAGCGCGGGGTTGGAGGTTTCTATGCGCAGCAGATAGCGCGCCGCTCCGGCCGCCAGCCAGCGTCCGTAAGTCTCTTCGGTCTGTTCGCCGAGCGAAAGGGTAACCGCCAGTTTCCCTTCCGTTTTGGATTTTATTTCCGCCAGTACCAGCTCGACGGAGCGTATGAATTCCTCGCTCGCGCGTTCGCCCGACTGAAGCACCACCGACCCGTACCCCGCTTCATATGCCCATAAGGCCGACGCGATGATTTCACCGGAGTCGAGCGTAAACCGGGTTACGCCGGCGTTGTCTTTGCGGATGCCGCAATAATAACAGTTTTTTACGCAGACGTTGCTCATTTCTATCAGCCCGCGGAAATAGACTGTCCGGCCCACCGTTTCCGTTTTCACGCGGTAAGCCTGCCCGTACAGTCCTGCGAGCGATTTTTCATCGCTGAAGCTCAGTTTCTGAATAATTTCATCCCGGTTCATAAAGCCTGCCTTATTACGCCGCCGCCTATAACCGCGCCGTACTGGTAAAATACCGCGCTTTGGCCCGGCGTGACCGAAAGCTGCGGTTTTGCGAATTCCACCCGCGCACAGTTGCCGTTAAGCGCAAACGCCGTCGCTTCGGCCGGAGGATGCGCCTGCCTTATTTTAACCATGACTTTAACGGGCTGCGCCGGAGCCGCGCCGCTTTGCCATAACACATCTTCCGCTACAAGCGCGGCGGCATACAGCTCGCTTTTGGGGCCTACGGTTACGCGGTTGGTCGCTCCGTCAAGCGCGGTAACGTAGAGCGGCGTTTTTTCGCCGCTGATGCCCAGCCCCCGGCGCTTGCCTATGGTGTAATTCCAGATGCCGGTGTGGGTGCCGAGCGTTTTGCCGGCTTTGTCCACGATTTCGCCGGGCCGGTTGGGAAAGCGGAGAATATCGTTGTAATCGCCGCAGTAAAAATCCTGGCTGTCGGGCTTGTCGTGAACCGGCAGCGCGTGCTGCCGGGCGAGCGCCCGCACTTCGGTTTTCAGATAACCGCCCAGCGGAAACAGCACGCCGGACAGTTGTTCCGGGTCAAGCCGGTGTATGAAATAGGTCTGGTCCCGGGCCGGATCGCGCGCGGTTGCCAGGCGGAAATAGCCCTGCGGGGCGCGTTCTATGCGGGCGTAGTGGCCGGTTGCGAATTTGTCGAATTCAACACCCGCCGCCCGCGCGCCGGCGGGCAGCACCCCGAATTTTATGCGGCTGTTGCATCTCACGCACGGGTTGGGTGTTCGCCCGCGCGCGTATTCTGACCGGAAATTTTCCAGCACCGTTTCCGCGTACTGCGCGCGGCAGTCCACCACATGAAATGGAATTTTCAGGGCGGCGGCAACGGCGGCGGCGGTTTCGATATCGTCTTCTTCGGGCCCCAGGCAGGCTCCGCCGCCCGCTTTAGGGAGCGGGAGGCTGTCGTCCCAGATCGTCATGATGGCGCCGATCACTTCATAGCCCTGCTGTTTGAGAAGCAGCGCGGCTACGGCGGAGTCCACCCCGCCGCTGAGTCCCACAAGCGTTTTGATCGTCATAACACGCCTTGCGCGTTCCGCGCGGTCAGCTGGATTTTGCTTTTAACGCTTTTAGCGCCACGCAGTGCGGCGGCAGGTTTTTTCCGTCGCCCATCTCACGCAGCATGGTAAGCGTATCGGTTTTTTTCAGATAAGGGTTGGCGGCGGCGTAATTTCCGGCGGTTTTGCCGTCTTTATCCACTGCCTGGGGATCGGCGCAGCTGTCGAGCATCAGTTTAATAGTGGGCGGATAGGTGGTTTTGGAGGCCACCAGCATCAAGGGCGTTACGCCGTTTTTGGTCGCGGTGTTGATATTGCCGCCCGCCGCGTTGAGTTTAAGCACCATCAGTTCGGGCGCGGGTTTTTTCAGGGCCGCGTAAAGTATGGGTGTGTTGCCCTCGTTGTCTTTGGCGTTCACGTCGGCCCCGGCACTGATGAGCAGTTTTGGTATGTCAAATTCCTTGCAGCTGCTCGCCGCCGCCATCAGCGCGGTCATGCCGTCGCCGGAGCGGGCGGCCACGTCCGCGCCCTTGGCGATGAGCGTTTCGGTTATTATGGGAGTGCTGTTGAGCGCGGCGGCGTTCATGAGAGGGGTTTCGCCGCGCGCGTTTTTAGCGTTTATGTCGGCTCCGGCGTTTAAAAGAGCTATCAAAACCGCCGGGTTGGCAGTTTTGCCCGCCGCAAGCGAAAACGCGGTATTGCCGTCCCCGGTCGCGGCGTTTATGTCCGCGCCCGCGTTGATCAGCGCGGTAACCGTTTCAGGCGTGTTTGACATTGCCGCCAGCATCAGCGGCGTGTGCCCGGATTTTGCCGCCCTTGCGTTTATATTGGCGTTTCCTTTTAAAAGCGCCGCGATTACTCCGGGATTTTCGTTAACCGCGCTGGCGAGCATAAGCGGGGTATAGCCGCTTGAGTTGGCGGCGTTGGCATCCGCTCCGGCGGTTATCAGCGCAACGATAACCTCCGGGGAGGAGTCTGTCGCCGCACGCATCAGCGGCGTGTTGCCCTGTTTGTCGGAGGCGGTCAGGTCGGCGCGGCGTGAAAGATAGGCGTTCACGGTTTCTTCATTGGCGGATTTCCAGAAGTCCCTCGTGTCGGGGAATTTCTGCCCGCAGCCCGCGAGCAGGGCGCCCAGCATTATGGCGAAGAAAGGTTTGTGCAATTTGATCATGATCTTGACTTCCAGTTTATATTGAACGGCTGTATTTATATATTAACATTTCAGTCCGGGTGTGGCAAAAATTAAAAAAAAGCCCCCGGCTTATGCCGGAGGCTTTTTCAGAGAAAAACTTTGTCCGTCAGAGCAGCGGATTGGAAACCAGCCCGTCCGCGAGTTTCGGCTCAAACCAGGTGGATTTCGGAGGCATGACCTGATTGTCGTCGGCCACCGCGATCAGTTCGTCAAGCGACGTGGGGTGCAGCGCGAACGCCACTTTCATCTCGCCCGAGTTGACGCGTTTTTCCAGCTCGCCCAGGCCGCGGATCCCGCCCACGAAATCTATCCTGTTGGATTTGCGCAGATCCGCTATGCCCAGAATCTTGTCAAGCACGAGATCCGACAGTACGCTTACGTCCAGCGACAGCACCGGATCGTCCTCTTTCGACGGGGTTTTCACCGCCGGCGTCAGCGTATACCACTTGCCGGCCAGATACATCCCGAACGTCCGGCGCGCTTCCGGTTTCGCCCGGCCTTTTTCTTCCGTAACGGTGAAACTGGCCCGGAGCCGGTCCATAAACTGCTCGTCGCTAAGGCCGTTAAGGTCAACGACCACGCGGTTATAATCCCAGATCTTCATTTCGTTCACCGGAAACGCCACTGCCAGATAGGTGTTGTACGGTTCCGTGCCGGTGTGCTTTTTGCCGCGTTTCTCGATCATCATTTTTTTCACGCGCGAGGCGGCGGCGGAACGGTGATGCCCGTCGGCTATGTAAACGGCTTGCTGTTTCTCGAATGATTCGCTGATGGTTTTTATGTCGGCTTCACTGTTTAACACCCACAGCGTATGCGTCACGCCGCCGATTCCTACGGCCGAAAATTCCGGTTCGCTCTGCGTGACGCGCCGGATTATCCCGTCAACTTCGGGAATTTGCTTGTAGGCGATCAGGCCCGGCCCCGTCTGCGCTTCCACGGCGATGATCTGGTTGACCCGGTCGTCCTCCTTGACGGGCCGCGTGAACTCGTGCTTGCGGATGCGGTTGGCGTCGTAATCGTCTACGCAGGCGCCGACCACAAGCCCGGTCTGCACATGCTCGCCCATTTTCAGCCGGTAAACGTAGAAACAGGGGCTGCTCTCGCGCACCAGAACGCCGTCTTTGAGCATTTTTCTGAAATTCTCCGCCGCTTTGGCGTACACCGCGGGATCGTAATGATCCACGTTTTCCGGCAGGTCTATCTCGGCTTTCGAAACGTGCAGGAAACTCAGCGGCTTGCCTTTCGCCATTTCGCGCGCCTCGCCGGAGTCAAGCACGTCGTACGGCGGGGCGATGACATCCTGAGCCCGGCCTTTTGCCGGCCGGATTCCGTGGATCGGGTTGAACAGTGGTAGTTTTGCCATGATAAAAGCCTCTACTTGATTTTGTCGCCGTTGAGCGCGTTGGCGCGTTTGCCGGTCAGCAGGTAATCGCTGATCTGCTCAGCCGCCTGGCGCGCCACGTTGATCTGCGCTTCGACGGTGGATGCCGCGATGTGCGGGGTGAGCACCGCGTTGGGCAGGTTGAAAAAGATATGTTCCTTCGCGGGCTCCTTGGCGTACACGTCGCAGGCGATGCCGGCGAGCTTGCCGCTTTCCAGCGCCGCCTTGATGTCTTCCTCGGCCATGATCGCGCCGCGCGCGCAGTTGATAAGGCGCACGCCGTCTTTCATTCTGGCGATGGCGTCTTTGTTGATCATGCCTCTGGTCTTGTCGTTAAGGCCGACGTGGTAGGTGATTATGTCGGCGCGCTGATAAAGCTCGTCGAGCGGCACTTTCTCCACGCCCAGTTCCTCCGCGCGCGCGTCGGTCATCACGGGATCGAACACGACCACTTTCATCCGCAGCCCTTTCGCGCGGTCCGCCACTATCGAGCTGATGTTGCCGCAGCCCACTATGCCGAGCGTTTTCTCGAAAACTTCGGCGCCCTCGAATTTATTCTTTTCCCATTTGCCCGCATGGGTGGACTGGTTCGCCGCCGGTATCATCCGGCACAGCGCGAACATCATGGCTATTGCGTGCTCGGCCGTCGAAACGGTGTTGCCGAACGGGGTGTTCATAACCAGCACTCCGCACTCGCTGGCGGCGGGGATGTCAATATTGTCCACGCCGATGCCCGCGCGCGCCGCCACTTTCAGCCCTTTGGCGGCTTTGAGTATTTCGGGGGTGAGCGTGGTGGCGGAGCGGATCACGATTCCGTCGAACCCCGGCAGAAAATCTTTCAGCTCCTCCGGCTTCATGCCTGTTTTTACTACGGCTTCGATCCCGCGGTCCTTGAAAACTCTGGCGCAGATCGGATCGGCTTTGTCGGCAATTAAAACTCTCATTATGTTCTCCTTTATATGTCAGGCTTTGACGGTCTTGAATTCTTTAGCCACTTCTTCGTACGCCCAGTCGAGCCAGTGCGTCAGGGCCTCCACGTCGGATGCTTCCACCGTCGCGCCGCACCAGATACGAATTCCGACCGGAGCTTTTCCGTAGGAGTTGATATCGTAGGCCACGCCTTCCTTGTCGAGCAGCGCGGTGATTTTTTTGGCGGTTTTGGCTTTCTCCTCTTCGGGGAGTTTCGTGAACCAGTCGGCGGTGATCCTGAGGCAGACGGAGGTGTTGGAGCGGGTTTCCTTTGTTTCCGCGAGGAACCCGACCCATCCGCTTTTCCCGACCCAGTCCTCAACGGCTTTAAGATTGGCGTTCGCGCGGGCCTCAAGCGCTTTCTGCCCGCCGATCTCCTCGGCCCATTTGAGTGCGTCTATCGCGTCTTCCACGCACAGCATCGAGGGGGTGTTGACGGTGGAGTATTCCAGTTCGCCTTCCTTGAGCTTGTCCTGCGAGGCGAGCCTGAACAGTTTGGGCAGCGGCCATGAAACCTTGGGCTCGGTTTCCTCCATGCGCTTTACGGCGCGTGGCGAGAGGATGAGCACGCCGTGCGCGGCTTCCCCGCCCAGCACTTTCTGCCACGAGAAAGTTATCACGTCGAGCTTTGAATAATCGAGTGGCTGCGCGAAAATGCCGGAGGTGGCGTCGCAGATCACTATGCCTTCGCGGTCGGCGCAAATCCAGTCGAGGTTCGGCACTTTTACGCCGGAGGTGGTGCCGTTGAGAGTGAAAACGATATCGTGTTTCGGGTTGGCTTTTGAAAGGTCGGCGAGCTTGCCGTAATCGGCTTTATATTCGTTCACGTCCTTGAGTTTGAGCTGTTTCACCGCGTCGGTAATCCAGCCTTTGCTGAACGATTCCCAGC